>JBEKWQ010000006.1:0-19359 GCA_049512875.1 Acidimicrobiales bacterium | reverse complement strand
AGTGGGAGGGAGAGACCGTGGCACGACTCGCGTTCTTGCACCCCGACACCAGTGAAGAGCTCGTGCGCCACATCCTCGATTCGATGCGCGACTAACGGCCCTTTAACAGTGGTTCGCTCGGGTCGCGCACGACCTCGCCGCGTAACGACCGCTCGCGCCAGGCCACACCGCCGAGTGCCTCGAGTACGACACGATTCGCGAGGTACGCGGTTATCTCGGCGTGGTCGTAGGGTGGTGAGACCTCGACGACGTCCATGCCCGCGAGCGGCACCCACATCGCGATACGTCGCACCGCGTCGAGCAACTGGCGTGACGACAGTCCCCCGGGCTCGGGCGTGCCGGTGCCCGGTGCCGATCCAGGATCGACCACGTCCACGTCCACCGAAAGAAACACCGCGTCACAGTCATCGAGGGCGATCGTGATCGCCTCGTCGAGCACGGAATCGAGACCTCGTGTGACGATCTCGGACATCTCAAAAGAGCGCATGCCCTGCTCGTTCATCCAGTGCAGCGTCGCGGGTTCTGGCCAGTACCCGCGTAGTCCCACCTGCAAGAAGCGGTCACCGCGGCACGCGCCGGACTCGATGAGACGACGCATCGGGGTGCCGTGACCGTACAGCGACCCGAACTGACTGTCGCCGGTGTCGGCGTGCGCGTCGAAATGGATTACCGAGACCCGACCCCATCCCGCGTGGTGGGCCACACCCGTGACGTCGGGCAGGGCAATGGTGTGGTCGCCGCCGAGCACGATCGGCAGCACGCCCTGGGCGGCGACCAACGAAACGCGGTCCTCGAGTGCCTGGAGTGAACGTTCGGTCTCACCCGATGGCATGAGCACGTCGCCCAGGTCGACGAGGCCCAACTCCACGAGCGGATCGAGCCCGAGCGCGAGACTCGGCCGTGCGCCGTCGTGGGGCAGGTAATCGGTCGTGCGAATCGCTTGAGGCCCGAAGCGACACCCCGATCGATGCGACGTGCCGCCGTCAAAGGGCGCCCCGATGATCGCGGCACGAGCGTGCTCCCACTGGCTGAGGTCGTCGGGGTCGGCCCCGGGCACACCCAAGAACGTGGCGTCGGGTCCGTACATGTTGCCTAGGCGCATCAGAGTCCTCTCGAGGTCCGGTTCATTATCGCCCAGAAGTCGAACGAACGCGACCGGGGCTAGCTGCCCCGGCGAAACCGTCCGTCAAAGGCGCGTAGCCAGGAGCCTTCGAGTTCGTCCTCGTGATTGGTGAGCAGTGACACGTGTCCTTCTTGAGGCTTGTGTACTTTGATCGAAGTGGGAATGTTCTCCACCAACCACTGTCCATGCGACGCGGGCACCATGAGATCGTGATCGCCAAACCACACGAACACCGGCACCGTGATCTGGGTGGGGTCAAAGCCCCAGGGATTGAAGAACGCCCGGTCGTCGTCAAAGAAACCGAAGTAACCCTGTGCGAACGCGTGCGCGGAGGCGTCCGCGAGTACCAGGCGAGCCTGGTACTCGACGAGGGCCACCTTGTCGACCTCGGACAACAGTCCACCGAAGAGTTCGACGATGTTCTCGGGATTCGCGGTGGCGAAACGTTCGCCGTCTCGCATGATGTGCGCCTCGTACTCCGAGCCACCCTCGAGGGCGAGGGAGAACTCTTCGAGGTTCTCCGGGCCCATGCCCTCGGTCCAGTCGATACCCGCGTCCACGGGCACGACGCCCGCGAGCGACCACGCGGCGATGCAGCGAGTCGCGTCCAGCGCCGCGCACGCCAGTGCGTGGGGGCCTCCCCCCGACCAACCCACGGCGACGTAGTCACCACGTCCGAGAGAATCGAGCACCGCGGTGACGTCGGCCACGACCGAGGAGATGCTGCGGCCCTCGAGACGAGTCGACTGTCCGTAGCCCGCGCGCGAGAAGGTCACGAAGAAGAGGGACGACTGGTCGGCGACCTTCTGAAAATATTTGACCAACTTCACCGAACCCGGGGTGCCGTGGTGGAACACGACGGTCAGACCGCTCGGGTCGCCCATGGTGGCGACCTCCATCTGGCGTCCGTCGGGGGTCGTGATCATCTGTTCGAGGTAGCTCATGGACACGAACTTACCGGGCGCGACGCGGTCTACGCTGCGAGAATGTCGAGCCCCCACGTAGTCAGTACCTCGCGAGTCATTGGTGCCGCGCCCTCAGCGATCTTCGACCTCCTCGCGGACCCGCGAAAGCACAGTTCCTTCGATGCGTCGGGCAGCGTCGTGCGAGTTCGAAAGGCCCCCGAGCGGCTCTACCTGGGCGCGAGGTTCTCGATGGCCATGAAACTCGGCCTCAGCTACTTCGTGAGCAACAAGGTGGTGGCCTTCGAGGAGGACAAGTGCATTGCCTGGCACCACTTCGCCCAGTTCGTCTGGCGCTACGACCTCGAAGAGGTACCTGGAGGCACCAAGGTCACCGAGTCGTTCAACTACGACAAACCGTGGTCGCTATCGATCACCCTCTGGCACAAGGAGCAGTCGAACCTGCGTGACATGACCGCGACCCTCGAGCGAATCGAGTCGATCGTCACGGCGTGACGTTGAGCGCCGCGCCGACGTCCAGTAGTTCGACCCAGGTCTGGCCGGGCGTGAGATCCATGGTCTTGCCACTGGACGTCTGATACTTAATGACGTCGGACATCGACGAACCGCGCGACCACGTGCCCGCTACTTCCTTGCCGTCGGTGAAGAAGTCGGCGCTGCCCGAACCCTGAAGGTTGGCGTAGGAGTTCAAGGTGCCGATGCCGTTGACGTAGTTCACGAACATGACGACCACGTTCTTGGGCGACTCGCGCACGCCGGTACCGGTCACGTCGGCCTTGCCGAAGAGCGTGCGATCCCACGAGCCCGAAACGGCGTCCCAGGTCCAGGTCGCCGGATAGATGCTCGGGAAGTTCACGACGAAGCTCGCGACCGCCGTCCCCTTCACCTTCTGGCCGGTGCTTCGGTACGAGAAGAGCGCGGGGGGCGGCGTGGGCGTACCGCCGATGGCAAAGAGCGCGCTTCCGATACCGAAGAGATTGTGCGGCGGGTAGAGATTCGGGTCGCGGTACATCGCTGAGGTCTCGTCGGCCTTGTCCTCGTCGACCAGCGTGAGCCCGGGCACCGTCTCGATGCTGGCGACGGCGTAGGGAGCTCCCCCCGAATAGGCGAAGATGCCCTTCAACGGATAGACCACCTGGGTGTCCGTGGGTCGAACCGAACGCACGGGACCGATCTTGTCGGGTGCTTGGGAGTTGAAGATCGCCGCCAAACGCGTGATACCGCCGTTCACGATCTCCTCGTAGACCACGTCGGCCTGGTCGATGCCCCACTGGGGCAGCGCTTCGGGAGTGTTCTCGATCTTGACCGTAAGGGCCGGACGCGTGAGCGCCGCGCCACCGGGATCGGGTAGACCGGTCAAGGGCGCGATCGGCACCACGGCCGTCGTGGTGGTGGCGGACGTCGAGCCTTTGCTCTTGTGGTAGTGGGTGTAGATGAGGACCGCGGCGGCCACGACCACGATCACGCCGAGAAGGGAAAACCATTTACGCATACGAATAACCTACTAAATTGGTAGAGAATTGGAGAAATACCAAGGGATTAAAGGAGTGTCTTCAAGATTACGGTATGCGCCAATTGGGTCTCGGGGCTGAGGTGCCCACTCCCTTCGAGCGCCGTCCAGCCCGTTCGGAGATAAAAGCCCAGTGCGCTGTCACGGCCGTTCGCCCAGAGTTGTTGGGCGCCGAGCTCCCTCAATTCTCTTTGGGCGTAGTCGAGCACGAGCGCGCCGTACCCGCGGCCCTGCACGTCGAAGTCGGTCGCCATGTAGCGCAGTTGGTAGGTGACGAGTTCGGCGTTCACCGGCGCCGTCGAAGGAAAGAACGACGCGCTCACCACGAGTCTTTCGCCGAGGAAACCGGCGTAGTGACGGGCCGTCGGCTCCTCGTCGCGCGCGTCGGCCACCGACTTCGTCGGATCGTTGGAGCGAAGCACGCGACGTCGAAGTTCGTGGAGGTCGCGCGCACTGACCTTTCGTACCGTGAAGTCGTCGCTCAGTTCAGTCAAGTTGCATCACCATCGTGCACAACGTGATCGAAGGATCGCGGTCCATGGCGATCGTCTCACCGGTCTCGACGAAACCGACCTTGTGGTAGAAGGCTCGCGCGCGTGCGACGCTCGCGGTCACGTGCAAGAAGAGCTCGCGCGCGCCTTGGGCGCGCGCCCACGCGACCACTGCTTCGACGAGCTCGGTGGCGAGACCACTACCGCGCGCACTTGGTGCGACGTACATCCCGTAGAGCCAGCACGTCCCGGGATGCTGGTCGTTGTAGCCACCCGACACCATCCCCCTGACGACGCCGTCGCATTCACCGAGGTAGTAGTTCCAGGTCTTCGCCACCCGTCGCCACTGGCGCTCGGACCACGCGGCCGACTCCTCGAAAGTGGAACCATACGCCTCGGGCGTGTCGCCCAGCGCCTCGAGGCGGATGGCGCGCAACTTCATCGCGTCGTGCACGTCCGCGTGGCGAACGCGACAGGGACTACGCATCGGGTTGCATGCGCTGGGCAACGTTGCGTTCAGCGAGCGATCCGCTCGCGAGGTGTTCTCGCACACTGTCGTGGTCTTCGGCGGGACGGTTCTGGGACAATTTGGCCTTGCCCTCAATACTGATCACTTCGATCTCGATGCCGACAATCGCTCCTAACTGCTGATCGACGTAGTGAGCTGGGGCGTCGTCCACGCGCCATTGAGGGTCGCGTCCGCGCTCGTAGGTGTTGGTCTGGGAACGGACTTGGGAGAGTTTCCACGCTGGTTCCTCGTGGGTGTGCACCCGCCCGCGGACCTCCGCGGCGACGTAGTTCCACGTGGGAACGACCGAAGGACTGGTGAGTCGACTCGGGTAGAACGAAGGCGTGACGTACGCACTCGCCGCGAGAAAAATAGCGAGCACCTCGTCGCCCGGTTCGACTGCCTTGCACCAAGGATTCGCCTTGGCGGCGTGCGAGGTGATCGTGCGATGATCGTCACTGACGACCACCGGAACGAACACGCTGAGTAGACCATTGGGAGTGGCGCGCACGAGAACGCCGGCGCCCGCGTCTCGTACGACCCGCCACGCTGGCTCGTCACCGAGACGGAACTTGGGTGGTATGTACACGCGTCCATTGTTTCACCTTTGGCGCAATTGCGTTCAAAGTTCGGCCAGCAGTTCGTCGAGTCGCTCGAAGCTCTCGTTCCAGCCCACGGCGCCATCCATCGAGATCATCGCGTCGCGGTCTTGGGCTACGGGATACGTGGCCAGTATCTCGACGGTCGTCACGTCATGGTCGCCAACCAGTTCGATCTCGTAATACCAACGAAGCGGTACGAACTCGAAGTCGGACCCTACGGGACGAAAAGCCGTCACGAAATCGTCGGGGTGTGCGCTGAGATCAACGACCAGCTCAAAATGACGTGGAGCGCGAATGTTATGAACCGTTCCGAACATCGGAAACTCGGTGCCGTCGGGCGTTCGCATCGCTATCCGGTACGAGCCGCCTTCGGATGCATCGAAAAAGCACTCCGACACCGTCGTCACGTGAGGGCCGTACCACCGCCGAAGCAGTTCGGCACTGGTCCAGGCGCTATAGACCTTTTCGATGGGCGCGTTGAAACTGCGTACCAATCGTGTCCGGGGCTCGTCGCCCATTACTTGGAATTCGACATTCTGCGCCACGTCGAGACCTCCGCGTGCGGCCCACGATAGTCGCTCCCTAGGTTTCGCCATGGTGTGGCAAACGAGCTGAATAGATCGAATAACCGTCGATGTGACGAACGAGGAACGTGGCGATCAGCGTGGCCGCCATGATCGGGATCATGATTCGAAAGCCGCCGTGGGAGAGTTCGAGCACGAGCACTATTCCCGCGAGCGGCGCCTGCATCGAGGCGCCGATCATGGCGGCGGCGCCGACCAGCGCGAAAGCCCCGACCGGCGTTCCTGGCCACAGGTGGATCCACGCCGCCCCGAAGAACGCGCCAAACACTGCGCCCGTCGCGAGGAAGGGCGTGAAGACGCCTCCCGCCGCGCCGCTGCCCAAAGTGAGTGCGGTCACGAACGGCTTGAGGGCGAACAGGGCGAAGAACAGACCCAGCCCGCCGGCGCCGAGGAAGGCTTCGTGGGCCATGTCCTTGCCGTTGCCGAAAAGTTGCGGATACCAGATCCCGAGAACGCCCACCACGAGGAACGCGAGGGGCATGACCCAAAAAATCGACACTCCCTTTGCGCGGTAATGGGCACACCAGCCGATCAGTCGCACGTAGAAGACCGCGAGGAGTCCTATCACGACGCCGGCGACCAATGACCAGACCATCAGCGATCCACTGAATCGGTACGAGGGAACGTCGGGATACGTGGCCCCGCTCGGCAGGTACACCCAGGCGACCATCGTGGCGATCAGCGAACACGCCAGTGCCGGCAAAACGGTCGGCAAGGCGAAACTGCCTAACAGGACCTCGGCGGTAAAGATCGCACCGCCGAGGGGGACGTTGTAGACCGCCGCCAGTCCCGCACCGCCGCCACAGGCCACCAGGAGTCGCTTCTGCGTGGGCGAAAGTTTCATCCAATGAGACAGCACGCTGCCCGAGGCCCCGCCCATCAATTTCGGCGCAGCCTCTCGTCCCACCGACGCGCCCATGCCGATAACCAGTTCGGACGTGATCGACGTGAGGAAACTGCGCCGGATACCGAGCTCACCGTCGCCGTTCCAAAGAGAGTCGTCAATCTCAGCGCTCTCGTGTCGTAAGTATCGACGGATGAAGTACCACAACACGGCACCCACGACACCGGCGACGCCGAGGGTGATCACCCGATGTAGGTCGGAGGTACGAGCAACGGCCGCTTGGTAGCTTCCTGAGTGATATCCGAACGCGACTCGCTCGCTCATCGCGAGTATCCACATCAACAGATCACCGAAAAGACCAGTGGCGATTCCTGTGAGTACGACGGCCAACCAGAACGTGGGCGTCAAGGCAGCTTGTTCCTGAGTGACGTTGGGCTGTTCCATGGCGCCGCGCCCCGAAGCGATCCGATGTTTCAGCACCGGCGGAGGGACTCGCAGTCGCTCGTTCTCGCCATCGTGCTTGCGGTTCATACGCCTCTCGTTACTTCGTACGACAATGGTAACGGTGCCGAAGTGTTGCCCTGGTCCCTCATTTAGTCGCGTGCGTCAAGCGAACCAAATTCAGCGTGACCGCCCTTTTCAACTTCAGCACTGGAAAATATCGAATAGCCCAGGACACGTCGTTTCATTTCGACCGGTGGTGATGTCGAGAACGCCCTCGCGCTCGCGGCATCTCGCGTCGACGAATCGACGCCCTGACTACTCCACGGACTTGCTGATCACCAACCCACACGACGCGCAGGTCGATGCACCTCCAGTCACGCCACCACAACTCGGGCACAGCAGGTTCGCGAAGCACGCGGGTTCCCCACCGCCGGTGTCCACCCCCAGTTCGAGCAGGTCGCGAGGGTCCTCGATGATGTACTCGGCCCCGCTGGTGTCGAGTTCGTCGCGCGAGCCATAACCCCAGAGCACGCCGATGGGTACAAGACCGTGGAAGATCGACGCGAGAATGTCCTGCTGGCGATCTCCGACCATCCAGACCCGACGACGCTGAGGGGGCCGGAAGAATTCGAGTACTTCGTTGATGACTTGTTTCTTCGTGGTCAGGGAATCGTCGAAACTCACCCCCACGACGGTCTGAAAAAACGACGCGACACCGAGGGCCTCGAGCATCTCGTGGGCGAAGTCCACCCGCTTGGCGGTCGCGACGGCCAAGCGGACATCACTCTCGTCGAGCACCCGCAACGTCTCAAAGACGCCGTCATAGAGCCGGGCCTTTTGGACACCCAATCTCCCGTAGTAGTCGCGGTACCGTTCGATTGCCGGCTCGAGTGCGTCCCCGACGAAGCCCAAACTACGAAAGGACTCCTCCAAGGGAGGTCCGATGAGGTCGCGCAACTCGTCGTCACTGCGCGTGACGCCAAACTCGTCGAGCGTAAGACGAAACGAGTAAAGGATTCCTTCCTGAGAATCGGCAATGGTTCCGTCGAGGTCGAAGATCACGTAGTCGGGAAGCGAACTCATCGCTCCATCATTGCTCGTCTAACCGACACGGGAACAGCGCTCTAAGACCGGGCGAGGGATGAAGCAAAAACAGCGTTCGTCAGCGCGTCGCGAGCACCTCGACGTTGGGCACGACGAACACGGCGTCCTCGTCGCGTGACCATCGGTGAAACGCCTCAGCCATTGACGAGAGTTCAAGGTCGTCGGTGAAGCCGTAAGCCAGGGCCTGACGAGCGAAATCACTGTGTTGAACCCGATCGGCCCACAATCCGCCCCACCACGACCGTTCTTCGGCCCGGTGAAAGGTCCAATTCGACGACGAGACGACGGCATGCTCGAATCCCGCTTCGTGCACCCAGGTAGCGAGATAGCGACCCGCGTTCGCCTGGGCGCCGTTCGCCGCGGTCACGCGGTGATAGAGGTCCATCCACGCCTCGAGTCGCGGGTCATCGGGAGACCACACGATGGCGCCGTAGTCCGCGTCACGTACCGCGAGCACGCCTCCGTCGACGAGCACCCGCCGCATCTCGATCAGCGCCGACACCGGATCGCTCAGGTGTTGCAGCACCTGGTGCGCGTAGACGACGTCGAACGTCGCGTCGCTGAAGGAAAGCTCGTATACGTTGTCGACCGAGAATCGAAGATTTCTGATGTCTTTGTCCTCGTGAAGAATCTTGGCGGTCTCGATCACGCCGGGGGCGACGTCGATGGCGTCCACGATCCCCGGCGCGACGCGACCGGCCAGGTCTGCGCTGATTGTTCCCGGACCACAACCGACGTCGAGGACCCGGGCCCCGACGAAGAGTGCGGGCAACAAGAAAGCGGCCGAGTTCTCCGCCGTGCGCCAGCGGTGACTACGCAAGACCGACTCGTGGTGACCGTGGGTGTACTGATCTTCGGTCATCGCACTTCTCCAAGCCAGCGCCCGAGCACGATGGTGTGCGAATTGTCGTAGCCGAGTCGCTCATAGAAACCCACCGCGACCGTGTTCGTGTCACGGACCATGAGTTGCACCTTGGGCACATCTCGATCAGCGAGCCACCGTTCGGCGGACTGCATCAACAGCCGCCCGATACCGCGTCGCTGGTGCGACGGCGCCACGGCTAGGTAGTAGACCCAGCCGCGATGACCGTCGGCGCCCACCATGGCAGTACCCACCAACTGTTCTTCGTCAAAAGCTCCCAGGACACTAGAACGCGCGCCACGAAGCGCTCGACGAAAATCTTCTCTTGGATCGTTCCAGGGCCTGGTCAACCCCACGTGTTCCCAGAGTCGCGTCACGGATTCGAGTGCGGTCTCGTCAAGTTCCTCGACTTTCATCCACACATCGTAGGGGGTCACTTCTCATCAGGATTAGGCGTGTTCTAGCCTGAGGACGTGGACTCTCCATCGACTAGCCAAGCTCGCCTCTGGATCGTCGGAGGCTACCTCGTTGTCTTCGTGGCGAGCGTCGTGGAGTTCATTGGGCAATTCACTTCGTTTAACTACGAGGGACTCACCACGACGATTGCGGTGGACATCACACTCGGCCCCGTCGTGGCCGCTGGTTCGTTGTGGACCTGGTGGTGGTTGTCCCAGTTGAAAGTCAGCGACGGCGCTCAGCGACGAGTCATCCGAAACGGCATAGGCGGCTTGATTGTGGTGTTGATCGGCGAAGGAACGATGTCCTTTACGACTTTCACTTCGTTGGTCACCGTCAAATCGGTCCTCGATTGGGTACTCGTCACTTATCTCTTGATGACCGTCGGCGAGGTCGCGGCGGCGATCGGTTTCGCCGCTTTTCTCTTCGCCATGCGCACTGTCCCTATTTCGCCCTCGACGCCACCGGCGCTCGAAGACGGGGATGCGTAGAGCTCGTCAGTTCTATTTGACGGCTAGCCATAGGCGTCATATAAGGCGACGCCCGCCTACTGTACGAGAACCAAAGGAGGATTATGCGAATCCTGATTACCGGTGCTGGACGCGCGATTGGCGCCGCTACCGCCACCGAGCTATCCAGCGCGGGCCACGACGTCATCGCGACCGCGCGCGACGCCGCGCTGCTCGACTCCCTTGACGTTGCCCTACGACTTTCCCTCGACGTCACCAGCGAGGCGTCCATCACTGACGCCCTGGCGCGCGCGGGCGACATCGACGCGGTCGTAAACAATGCCGCCGCCCACGGTCAAGGACCACTCGAGGATTACCCCATCGAGCGGCTCCGCATGGTCTTCGAGACCAACGCGATTGGCCCAATTCGGCTGATCCAACACCTTTTGAAGCCATGGCGCGAGCGGGGCAGCGGCGTCATTGTCAACATCAGTTCCGTGCAGGGACGAGTCGCCACCCCGCTCGAAGGAGCCTACGCCGGTTCAAAATTTGCGCTGGAAGCAATGTCCGAGACCCTTCACCTCGAACTACGTCACTTCGGAATTCGAACCGTGATCATCGAACCGGGTTACATCGCCCCGGGCATGAAGCCCGTGCCGCCCGTTCAGCGTAACCCGGCCTACGACGATCTCTGGAAGGAATGGGAGGGTACCGACAACAAGTTGAACGGTCCTGGAGGACGTCCGGGACCCGAGATCGTGGCGCGCGCGGTGCGACGCGCGATCGAGGACGAGACCACGCCGTTGCGCGTGCCGGTGGGCGCCGACGCGGAGTTGATCCTCGCCGCCCGCTCACAACTGGGTGACAAGGAATTCGAAGCCCTTATGTATCAGACGTTGAATCTTCACTGGTAGGGCCCGCTTCACTTCTCGGCTAGTGAGTTCGTCGTCGATCACGGTGCTTCGATCGTGCCAGCACCTGGTGATCGCGAGTCAATGAGTGACTTCAGGTATTCGCGCACCCGAGGCCATTCAACGTTGGTGATCGAGTACATCGCGCTGTCTCGATAAAGGCGTTGCTCGCCGTCCACGAGCGATGGTTGCCACGAGCGCAAGACACCCTCGAAGGTTGCTCCGATTCGTAGTATCGCCGTTCTGGAACGCTCGTTGCGCGCGTCCGTCTTAAGGTCGACGCGCGCGACGCCCCACGTCTCAAAGGCGTGTCGCAACATGAGGAACTTGGCCTCGGTATTGATACCGGTGCGTTGCGCTCTCGAGCCGAGCCACGTGCCGCCGATTTCAACCGCGTAGGGGAGATCCTCCACACTTCGGCGCCGCAGCGTCATGAACCTCGTGGCACCGACGGCCCGCTCGCTGAATTGGTCGACTTGCGCGAAGGGTACGACCAGGCCCGCCTGCCACTCGCTCAAGAGGTCACTGACGTAACGCTCCATGCTCGCGCGATCTTCGGGAACCGGAGTGAAGCCGTACATCGAACGGTCCACTTGACACGCGTCGACGAGGTCTTCGACGTGCGACAGCATCAAGGGCTCGAGGCGCGCGCAGCGGCCGACGAGTCCGGCGACCAAAAGTTGCTCAGGCATCCTACGATTCTCACACAGTGACAACAGCATTAGGGCCGTGAACTAGTTCACGTAGCGCCCGACGTTCTCGAGCGTCCGTCTCCCAACCTCTAGATAGCTGGGCCGTTCATCGGTACCGAGGCTGACGAACATCGTGCCAAACAGGACCGCCCAACCGAGGGCGCGGCGAATCATCCCTTCGTCGTGGTCGCCGTACGCGTCAAAGAAGTCCGCGAGAACCTCTGGCGACAGAAGCATCCACGCACCCGCCAGATCGGTCGCCGGATCTCCCGCGCACAAGTCGCCGAAGTCGACCACCGCGCTCAGCGAACCAGATCTCACGATTACGTTCGCGGGATGCAAGTCACCATGGATCCATACTGGTCTTTCCCCAAAGACCGGGGCCTCGAGGGCCTCGCGCCAGACACGGCGAAGCTCCGTACCGTCCACGAGGTCCCCAACGTACTCGAGACGTTCCTCAAGATGAGCAGTGCGTCGCGCGAGGGGCACGCCTCGCCAGTGATTGTTCGGCGCCTCAGCCGGGGCTGGCAGGTGCAGAGCTCGAAGGAACGCTCCCAAACCTCGGGCCGAGGCGGATGACGAAACGACACCAAAGAGATCACCGGGTGTTCCTTCGAACCAGTTCGTCACCACCCACGGCCAGGGGAACGCGTCTGTGGGCATTCCGACGCGTATCGGTGCTGAAATTGGCAAGGGCAGGCGCGTCGCCAATCCGGGTAACCACTTGATCTCATTTTCGAGCAACCGAACGGCTTCAAATCGCCGGGGGAGACGGACGAGGAACTGCTCACCGAGTCGCCACAGGACGTTGTCGAATCCCTCCTGCGCCCGCGAGAGCGCGAGGTCGTGCCACTCAGGGAACTGCGCGTCGAGTTGGCCACGAAGTTCGCACTCGTCGAGCGCGATGGTCGCTTCGGGCCACGTCATGGCTCAACGCTACACAGCACCCCTGGGTGCGAACGATTCGACGATGCCTCAATTGCGTGCGACGGGGACTTGATCGTCGTGGCGCTGGCCCAGGCGGATCCCGGCCGACTGAACGCGGCTTGACGCAATCACCTATCCAGTGACCGCTGAGAGTCCAGAGGCCGACGTGTTGGCCTACGCGGTCCCCACGGTCGAGTCCCAACGCAGGACCGTCTCATGGTACTTACCTACCAAATCAAGCGCCTTGTCGAAGTCCCCGACAATCACCACCGAAGCGGGGGCATACCCGTTTGTCTCTTTTTCGCGTTGCGCGCGCGAGCGATGAGTCGAGTAACTCTGCCGACGTGGGCTCAAGCTGTTACGTCGAGGGCGTGCGACTTTTGTTGGAGGAAGTCGAGTATCTCGCTCGCGGTCGTTGCCTGATCGTGATGGGAATTGTCGAGCACGTGCGACTCGAAAGACCCGAGTCGGGAGTACTCCTGGTACATGTGGCGAATTGGCCCCTCCGAGGCGAATTCGTGATGCCGCCGCTCTTCGCGTCGCCGAGTTGCTGAACGGCCAATGCACGAATCGAGACCAGGACGGAGCACGACGTAGGACACCGGGACCTGGACTTTCATGAGTTCATCGCGCACCACGTGCATGTACCACGGACCGATGATGCCATCAAGAATCGTCGCGTAGCCGGCGCTCGACAACCTCGCCGCCGCCGACAACGAAGCGCGCAGCATCGCAATGTTCTGGTGCTCCGCCTCGCTTTCCCACGGGGGGATACTCCCGTTCACGACCGTGTTCCAGAACCAGTCGGACTCGATGACCACCGACGGATCGAAGTGCGAGGCGACGAGGTGACTCGCCGTTGTCTTACCCGCGCCCGGCGGACCGGTGAGGATCAGCAAGAAACCATCGTCCATACCTTCCAACCTAGGTGCATTTGCAGTCTCGAGAACAACTACGCACCGAAGGTTGTCGGGCGCGGCCGAGGGTTCTCCCGAAGTCACCGTCCCGGCGCTTTTGTCTTGTCTACGCTGCAATCGTGACGACCTGGCCTCACGAGATTCTTCGCCGGACGAAATCCTCACTAGAGCCGTTAGCCAATTCGAACCTCGCGCCGATGATGCGTGCCTATATGAAAGACGTCGCACCGTTCCTCGGCATCCGGGCCGGTGAACGTCGTCGTGCCCTGCGTAACTCATGGCACGGTCTTAAACTTCCGAACTGCGACGAACTCGGTGAAGCGTGTCTCACGCTCGTAGGTCAGCGCGAACGGGAGTTCAGTTACGCCGCGTACGATTTGATCGCACGGTTCATCGACGCAGCCGATGAGACTTTCTTGATCGAATATATGCAGGACCTGCTCGTTACTAAGCCCTGGTGGGACACCGTCGACGGCCTGGGGTCCGCGGGCGTGAGTCCGCTCTGTAGGCGTTACGACGCCCGCGCGGTGGTAGCGCAATGGTCCCAGTCTGGCGACCGATGGCTCATCCGTGCCGCGATCCAACACCAACGTGGGTGGAAACACGACACCGACGTCGAGTACGTCCTGGAACTCTGTGACGAGCACGCGCACTCACGAGAGTTCTTCGTCGCCAAGGCCATCGGTTGGGCGCTTCGCGACCTCGCTCGAATGGATTCGCGCTCAGTACATCGATTCCTACGCGAACACCCCGACCTCAGTCCAGTTGCGGCTCGCGAGGCTCGACGCGGCCTGTCAACGACTTAGTCATGGCTGGTAGAGGACACGGCCTGGTTCAGTTTGTTCCACGTCAAGCGGTCCATCTCCCAGAGAAGCCCACGACCGGAATGACCGGGAACTTGTATGTCCCTCTGGATCTCTGCCACGCGGCGAAACCCTAGTTTCTGGGGTACTCGCGAACTGGCCAGGTTCGTCACGTCCATCTGGACTTCGACGACTTGAACCATCGGCACGCACGAGAACGCCGCGGCCACGAGCAAACTCGTCGCGCGCCTCGCGTAGCCGCGCCGAGTCCTCGATGTTCGCACCCAGTAGCCAACGCCGACCCGCTCGGGGCCCCCTATCCGGTAGAGGTTCGCCATTCCAACTATGGTCGCGTCACGCTGGTCAACGATGAAGTACTGCCAGTCCTGATCGTCGTCGAAACGCCTAATTTGATTGTCTAATTCCTTCTCGTAGGATGCCTGCGTTACTTCGTCTCGAAACGAGAGAAGCCAATGATGAAGCTCAGGCCAACTCTCATGAATTGCCTGAATGGCGTTCTCGAGGTCGCCGAACCCACAACGTCGCAATTCCACGACGCCGTCGCTTAGTCGGTCCGGCAGAAGGGCCATAGGTCGTCGGGCTCTTCGCAACTATCTCGACGACGAGATCGTCACGATAACGCGTTCGCGAGGTCGGCGAGGAGGTCCTCGGCGTCTTCGATCCCCACGCTGAGTCGCACCAGACTGTCCGGCGGTTCAAGAGTCGAACCCGCGGTCGACGCGTGGGTCATCACCGAAGGCAGTTCGATCAGGCTCTCCACGCCACCGAGGGACTCGGCCAACGTGAAGACCTGCGTCGATTCGCAGACTTTCCTCGCGGTGCCGGTACCTCCCTTGAGCGTGAAACTGACCATGCCGCCGAAAGCACTCATCTGCGCTCGGGCGATCTCGTGGCCGGGATGATCGTGCAGCCCTGGATAGTAAACCCGCTCCACCGCTGAGTGTCCCGACAAGAAGTCCGCGACAGCGGCGGCGTTTGAGCAATGACGCTCCATGCGAACGCCCAGGGTCTTGATGCCTCGAACGAGCAGGTAGCAGTCAAGTGGACCCGGCACCGCGCCAATCGCGTATTGATGAAACTTCAAGGCGGCGAAGAGTTCGTCGTTGTTCGTCGCGACAAACCCTCCGATCACGTCCGAGTGTCCGCCAATGTACTTGGTAGTCGAGTGCACGACGACGTCGGCGCCGAGCGACAGTGGGCGTTGCAGGAAAGGCGTGGCGAAGGTGTTGTCGACGACGAGCCGCGCTCCCTTCTCGTGCGCCACGTGCCCGAGTGCCTCGATCGACACGACGTTCAACATCGGGTTGCTCGGCGTCTCCACCCAGAGAATCTTGGTTGTGGGGCCAAAGGCATTGCGTACCGCGACCAGGTCGCTCAAGTCGACGCAGGTGACCGTGAGACCCCAGCCGCCGAAGATTCTCGTGAGCAATCGATACGTTCCCCCATACGCGTCATTGCCCAAGATCACGTGATCGCCCGGCGCCAACGTTCGCAACAGTGCGTCCTCGCCAGCGAGTCCCGAAGCGAACGCGACGCCGTATTGAGCGCCCTCGAGATCGGCCAGACACGCTTCGAGGGCGGCTCTCGTGGGATTGTCGACGCGACCATAATCACTGAACCTCGGCACGCCGACGCCATCTTGGGCGTAGGTCGAGGTGAGGTAGACCGGTGGATTCACCGCCCCCGTCGCAGGATCGGGTTCCGAACCTACGTGAATGGCTCGGGTGTTAAAACCGCTCATTGCTCGCTCCTCTGTTGGAGAAAACCAAGGATGTCACTACGGGTAAGCACACCAACCGGATGGCCACCATCGAGCACCAAGACGCCCGCGCTCGAACTTAGTTTCCTCGTCAGATCGGTGACGCTCATCCCCACCCCGACCATTGGCAACGGCGGGTCCGCGATGTCCTTGACCGCCAGGTCGAGCACGGACGAGTCGCGGGTGCTGGCTTCGAGAAGACCGAGCTCGCTGAGCGAGCCGGAGACTTCCTTCGCCGCCAGTGGGAGTTCATCGGTCACGGTCACGAGTAACTGCGAGACGTCATTCTGGCGCATCACGGTAATCGCGTCACGCACGAGTACGTCCTCGGTCACGAGCACGAGGTCAGCGAGGGCGTCGGGCTGTCGCTTCAACTTGTTCGTGAGCACGTCACCAGCGTCCATCTCGCTGTGGGGACGAAGGAAACCCATGTCGCTCATCCAGGTGTCATTGAAGATCTTGGAAAGATAACCTCGCCCCGAATCGGGGATGAGAACGACGACGACCGCATCGGCGGGTAGGGTTGCCGCTACACGCAACGCGGCAGCGACGGCGGTGCCTCCCGATCCCCCGATAAGAATTCCCTCCTCGCGCGTCACTTGTCGCGCCATGGCGAAAGCATCCGCGTCGCTGACGGCTACCACTTCATCGACAACCGACGGGTCGTAGTTCGCGGGCCAGAAATCCTCACCGACGCCCTCGGTGAGATAGGGACGGCCCGCGCCTCCCGAGTACACCGATCCTTCGGGATCCGCGGCGATGATCCGGATGTTCGGGTTCTTCTCCTTGAGATACTTGCCAACGCCGGTGATGGTGCCACCGGTTCCCGCTCCGGCCACGAAGTGCGTGACGCGTCCCTTGGTCTGTTCCCAGATTTCCGGGCCGGTCGATTCGTAGTGCGCACGGGGATTGTTGGGATTCGAGTACTGATCCGGTCGAAATGAGTTCGGGGTCTCCTTGGTAAGTCGCTCCGCCGTTGAATAGTACGAATCAGGGTCGTCGGGCGCGACGGCGGTCGGACAAACCACGACCTCGGCGCCGTAGGCACGAAGGACGTCAATCTTCTCCGGTGCCATCTTGTCGCTCATGACGAAGATGCAGTGATAACCGCGCTGTGCGGCCACGATGGCGAGCCCAACGCCAGTGTTGCCACTGGTCGGCTCAATGATGGTCGAACCCGGACCGAGGAGACCATCTCGTTCAGCCGCCTCGACCATAGTGAGGGCGGGTCGGTCCTTGGAGCTGCCGCCGGGGTTCGTCGTCTCCAACTTCGCGATCACGTCGCACGCTATCTCTCGCCCGACGCGCCCGAGCTTGACCATGGGCGTGTGACCGATCAACTCCAACGGGCTCTCCGCGACGTCCATGTCAGCGTGGTGCATATTTCTTCTCTTCCGTCTGGCGCTTCGAACTTCGATGAAAGTATTCGGGCTCGCACCTCACTCTAAATGAATTTTCAGTCGTCGAAAAATGGTCCTCGTGAAGGAATCACCAGTCCCGCTCACGTAGTCGTTTCGCAACGTGAACATTCGGTATTCCTCGGGTCGGAGCTACCCATTCATTTGACGAGGAAGATGCCAAAGCCGTCGTAACCCTTGCCACCCACAGTCTGCACGACGGTACCTTCGAGGCGCGCGTCACTGGCCGCGAGCGCGAGGAACGCACGCACGCCCTGGACTCTCTCATCAGTGCTCGAAGGATTCATGACTTCTCCGTCGCGCACCACGTTGTCCGCAACGATCAACGTCCCCTGACGTGACAACGCCAAGGAAAACTGCAGGTACTGGGGGTAGCCTTCCTTGTCAGCGTCAATGAAGACCAAGTCGAAAGGTTCGACCTTCGAATCGACGAGTGATTGAAGGGTCTGGACGGCCGGACCCACCCGCACCTCGACAAGATTGGCGAATCCCGCCCGCTCGATGTTCTTTCGTGCCACCTCGGCGTGACCTGGCTCTAGTTCGAGCGAAACGAGACAACCGTCGTTCGGCAACGCGCGCGCCAGCCAGATCGTGCTGTAACCACCCAGCGTTCCGATTTCGAGGATCCTCCTGGCCCGATGACTCGCGGCGAGGATCTCGAGGAACTTGCCCTGGTTCGGGGCGACATTTATTGGCGGTAGTCCTGCCGCGTCACTGTCGAAGAGGGCCGCGTCAAGCACGGCGTCCGACGGCGTCAGGAGCCCCACCACGTAGTTGTCCACTTCGGTCCATTGATCGTGCGTCATGTCTAGAGTCTCGCAGACCCCGACCCGTTATCGCTAGGGCGAATCAAGTCGTCGTCAAGGTACTTCGCACTAACAGAGATTCGCGAAGTTGCTCGTGGCAAGGACTGCGCGCAAGATGTCGTCCTCGTTCTTGTTCGCCGCCAAGGTCTCGGCGGTCGCCGGTCCTTTTTCGAGCGCGCTCGCTGATGGACCCGGGGTGTTCCCGTTATTGAGGACCCCTTGCAACGCTTGGGTGTACGCCGAGGAAACAACACCGTGGTAGCACCCAATGGACGAGCGAACGCCCTTCACGTTCTCTAAGACGTAGTGATACACCCCGTGGGGATAGCCGGGTACCGGCGAGAAGATGCCGTTGCACGAGTCGAGTGCGGACACCGGCACGGTCGAGCCGTTCATGGCGACGTTGTCGTAGACCCCGTAGCCATCGAAGGCGAAGCCGAGTATGAGGGGCCTCTTGGAAGCGGGAGTATTCTCGACGACTCCGGCCGACGTAGCGCCCGCCGTCGAGCTCACCGACGTCACCGTGGGACTCGTACCAGTGGCGTAGGAGACCAGACAAGACGGCAGGCCGTGGTAGTGGTACTGACCGCCAGGTCCGGGGTGCCCGTCACAATCGTCGATGAACGACGCGCTCGTGCCGTTCTCGGTTGCGACGAAGTTGTCGCTCGTGGCGACGGTCGAGTGATTCGCCTCATAAGGGTTATAGAGTGCGGCCCCGTCGAGCATGATCCCAATGGGTCCCTGATTCGTGGATGTCACGGTTCTGGAGTACTTGGGCGTGAGTGGCAGGACGTAGTCATAGTTCTGGTCCTTAAGGATCGACGCCGACGAGATGATTGATGCGCCGTTCGCACTCACCTCGAGCGGGTTCGAAGGGACGGCATAGTTGGCCGCCACGAAGTTCGCCGCGGGGACACCGTCTGATTTGAAGGTCCATGAACCGTCGCCAAAGCTAACCGATACGTTGGACGTCCACTTTATGAGTTGAACGGCCGCTCTCTCGCTCTGGGGAGTCGCAACACTCAACTTGCTCGCGGCGTCCGCGGCCGAGCACGAGCCCGTGACCATCAGGACCGCTGCGCAGAAGACCCCGGTTCGACCCATGATTGTTCGAATGCTCGCCCCCACGTTGTCCCCCTTCTTTCGCTTTCGGTTTCGACCTCAGGACCAGCGCCGTAGTGGCGACACAGTAGCCGACGGCGCGC
>JBEKWQ010000005.1:0-30166 GCA_049512875.1 Acidimicrobiales bacterium | reverse complement strand
GGCAACAACCTCAATGGACTCAGCTGTTATGGTGCTCTCTGGAATAAGGGCGCCAAGTCCTTTTCCAAGACCGGGTCTCCTAGCCATGGATGATCTCCTCTGCCAATGCTCGGTACGCTTTCGCGCCCTTTGATGTTGGGTCGAACACAGTGATCGGTTGACCGAAAGACGGAGCTTCGGCCAGGCGCACCGTTCGAGGAATGACCGTCTTGCACAGTTCGTTCCTGAAGTGACGTCGCACTTCCTCGGCCACGTCGACCGACAACGTATTTCGGGCATCGTACATCGTCAAGACAACCTTTGAGATCTTTAAGGTGGGGTTCAGGTTCTTCTGGACCAGGTCCACGATGCGTTTGAGTTGCGTTAAACCTTCCAACGCGTAGAACTCAGTTTGCACGGGCACCAATATGTCAGTGGCAGCGGCAAAGGCATTAATCGTGATCAAGCCCAGGGAAGGGGGGCAGTCAATGAAGATGTAGTCGAAATCACCCTCGACTGACGTGAGGGCCTTCTTCAGCCTCAATTCTCTGGAAATGACGGCCGTGAGCTCCTGTTCGACCCCCGCCAGATCGAGTGTGGCGGGGGCCACGAAGAGGTTATTGAAGCCCGTGGGCTCCACAATGTCCACCATCGGCGTATCGTTCAAGAGCACGTCGTAGACCGACTTTTCGAACTGACGTCCATCTATGCCAAGCCCGGTCGTCGCATTTCCTTGCGGGTCCAGGTCCACAATGAGGACCCGGTTACCCTTCTCAGCGAGCGCGGCACCCAGTGACGTAGTGGTCGTGGTTTTGCCCACTCCACCTTTTTGATTGGCTACAGCAAAAACCCTCATCAAGCTGGCGTTCGCCATAAGCCTCTTCCTGAACCACCGAATTCCGACACAACGTCGAACCCCTGCTATTCAACACGGTTTTCTTCGAGTCGTCAAGTACTGATGTTTCACGTGAAACGTGAGGTGACGGACTGCCGACGACGTAAAAAATGGACATTTACGCTGGTTATTCCTGTCGTTGTTTCACGTGAAACAGTGTCCGTAACCCTCAACTGCAGCCTGTCGCTTGTTTCACGTGAAACATCAGAAGAGCGGCCGCTTTGCCGGAACTCCAACGTCACGAGGGAATTCCCTCGGGGTGTCCGCCACTTTCCTAAGCACTCGAAACGCTGCGCCGTGGCGAATGCGGCCCTGATCCTCAAATCCTAGAGTCCTCAAGCCTTTTGATTCCCACCGACGACCATCGTCTTCAGGTGGCTCAGAGACGATCAGTGTTCCACCCAGCTTCAAGAAGCGGGCCGCGCACTCAGCAACCACCGACGGCGGGCCAAAGGAACGGGCTGTTACCAGGGAAAACGTTGTCTCAAGCGCAGGGTCCCTGGCCACTGATTCGACTCTTTCGGTAATGACCTCCACGTCGCTGGGCGCACCGACCCAGGCGAGAACCTCACGCAAGAAGTTCATTCGTTTTCTCATTGAATCCACCAGGACAGTCCGACATCGCCACCGTTCAGCGAGAACCAACCCCGGTAGTCCGCCACCACTTCCCAGATCAAGCAAATTTGCTGGTGGGAGGCCGGAAATATCCTCCCAGCAGAGCGCAAAGCCCCTCGCGTGTTCGATGTGCGGCTCGATGTCTCCTGGTCCTAAGAAGCCTCGCGCCCTCGATTCCTCGAGGGCGCGCAACAGCCATTCGTTCGTCACAAGTCCTCTACGCCGGTGCGATCACCACAAAGCGACGAGGCTCCTCACCTTCGGATCTCGTGACGACCTGCTCGCTGTCAGTCAACGCGTCGTGAACTGCCTTTCGGTCCGCCGCTGACATCGGTTCGAGGGCACGTTCTTCGCCTGTTTCGATCACTTCGCCCGCTACCTGACGTGCAAACCGACCAAGGGCGGCGACACGCCGTTCGCGATACTGCGCGACGTCCACCAAGATCCGATCGGTTCGACTCGGACTCTTGGACTGAACGACCGTACGCGTAACCTCTTGAAGCGCCTGAAGCGTAGTGCCCCTCGGTCCAACCAGAATCCCCAATTCCGTTGGGGGATTGGCGTTTACAGCCAGCTCGACCGTCTCGGCGTCGAGCTCCTTGACCGATACCTCGGCCTGTATGTTCATCGAGGCCAGGAGGCCTTCGAGGAACTCTTTCGCGATTGACCCTTGCTCGGCCAACGAGATTCCTTCAGCCATGGTGCCCTCCTTCATTGAGATTCTTTCAGTTCGAGGTCCGCCCCTAGGCGAACTCTGTCTTTGGCGTGTGGCGCCTACGTTCTTTTCCTTTTCTTTGCCGCTTCCTTCGGTTTCAGAAACCCTCGGAGATCGCGTCTTCTCCGCTCGAGCGCCGTTGCGAGGCCGATCCTCCCGTCCCCCGGAAGATCGACGAGACCGCTTGGGCCGCGGTCCGCTCGGTCGGACTCGTGCTCGAACCCGAGCTTCACCGCGAATTCGACCAAACATCCCGGCTTTCGGTTCCTCGATTACTTCGATCTCGGCGTCGTCGCGGTGCACACCGAGGTGCGCCAGGGCTCGATCAGTGGCCTCATCGATAGATTTTCCTGTGGTTTCGACCCAATCCATGGGTTAACGCGCCTTTCTTTTACGTTTTGCCCTCGACCGGCTCTGGGGCTGGGGTCGTGGCGCGGGCGGCTTCGCATTTGACTTCGCCACCGTCGGAGGAGGAGTTGAGGGTTTAGGTTCGTCTGGTAGTGGACTTGTACCGTCATCCCTCGAGTCAGGCGCGGGAAGTGACCTCTGCGTACCTTTATGAGGGTTCGAGACGCCGGCCCGGAACATCAAATCCTGAGTAATAATTCGAATTACAGTCGAAATAATCATATAAAGCACAACGGCGGCTGGGATGATCAGATAGAAGTATGCAAAAACAATCGGAAGGAATCGCTGCATCGCGAGTTGTTGGGACGGCATTGGCGTGCCGGTCTTTCGATTTCGGTTGTTCATCTGGGCCATCTGGAAATACTGCAGCGCTACAGCCACCGCCACGAACACGAAGAATGGTATTGCGGCGGCAATCGAACCGTGCGAACTGAAGGGTTTAAGGTTCAATTCCATACCAAACGCCTTGATTTGGCCGCCCGAATGGATAAGGTTCTTGTACATCTTTGAGCCTGCGGGTATGTAGCGCGGCAACGGCACTAAAACGCCATGTTGCATGACTTTGTTGGCCAATCCCTTGATGACGCTGTAGAGGATGAAGAGGAACGGCGCCTGGAGTAGCACGGGCAAACATCCGCCAACGGGATTCACGCCCTCTTCCTTGTACAGCTTCATCATCTCCTCGTTGAGGAGTTGACGATTCTCCGGCCCTTTGTATTTCTGCTGCAATTTCTTGATCTCAGGCTGAAGTTTCTGCATCGACATCATGGATTTCGTGCTCTTGATAGTGAAGGGGGTGAGAGCACCCATGATGACCACCGTGAGCATCACGATCGCTACGGCGTAGTTAGGCACGAGGCCATAGCAGAACGCGAGAATCCAGCCAAAAAGATGGAAGATCGGTTGAAAGATGCTTCCGACCGCGTGGGTAAACGATTTCATTACTGGACGCTCCTAGCTTTCTTCGGAAGGGGGACGAGGTCGACGCCGTGGGGCCCAAAAGGACGACAACGACTGAGGCGACGAAGTGCCAACACCGTGCCGCGCGCAGCACCGTGTTGGGCGATCGCCTCGTCGGCGTAGTGAGAACACGAGGGATAGAACCGACACGGCGAATTACGGCCAGAGGTCAGTTGCCGATAGAACCTGATCAGGAGCAATAAAACGCGTGCGGGACTAGAGATCTCAGAATCCACCGGCGCGCTCGACTGCTTGGTGGAGATGGTGTTGGAGTTCGTCATAGGATAGTCTTCCTGTCTCAAAACCACACCTGATCAGGTACGAACCAGGATGTGGTTGAGGCTCAAGGTCGTCCACGAGTGCCCGTAATCGACGTCGAATCCGATTCCGAAGAACCGCATTGCCAACCCTCCGGCTGATCGCGTACGCCACATTCACTGAGGTCGATTGGTCACCGCAGGCTACGAAACTGATCCGTAGTGGCCCACTTTGACCGCGCCCCGTTGGCGTGGCGAAAAGTGCGAACTGCCGGCGGGTTCGAACCCGACCGGGCACCGTCTTAGACCGTCAATTGGTGACGGCCCTTGTCACGACGGGCCTTTAGGACAGCACGGCCAGCACGGGTGCGCATACGCGCACGAAAACCGTGCGTTTTTGCCCTTTTCCGCTTATTTGGCTGATAGGTACGCTTCACAAATCCTCTTCTCAAAATGTAATGATGCGCTTCGCGGTACCCCCTGGGGGTCGCTGGCGCGCTGCTGGGAACAATCTTACCCGACCCATGGGGTGCCCCGGCAAAGAGATCGAAATGGGTGTATGGTAACTCTCCCCAAGTCAAGCGAGATCGCCAAACCGAGACGTTGGACTTGTGGAAAACGTTGGTTTGGGTCTGTGGAGGAAGATTGTGCAGAGCGGGGAGGAGATCTGGACAGCACTGCGAGACTCCTTGCGTGGCAACGCTTCTGACGCGGTATGGTCCGCTGGGCTGAACACACTTCGCCTTGTGGATTACCACGACAATCAGCTCGTAATCGGTGCTCCAAACCAGATCCAGCTCCTGCGAATCCAACAGCGATTTCTCCCCTTCATCACCGAGCAAGCACAACAACTTGTTGGCTCTGACGTGACGGTTTCGTTAACGGTGAGTGAATTAAACAGCGAGGTAGCCACCCCTCTGGATGAACCAAGTGGTTCCCCGTCGATCGAGACCTTCGCGCCGAGCGTGGACCGACCGGCGCGACTTGACCCTCGAATGACATTCGATACCTTCGTGCCTGGTTCCTCGAACCGTCTCGCGTTCGCCGCCGCTCAATCCGTCGCCGAAACCCCCGGTCGCGCCTACAACCCCTTGATGATCTACGGAAACTCGGGACTTGGAAAGACCCATCTCCTCCACGCCATTGGTAACTACGTCCAGGAGAACTACCCGGGGCGAAAGGTCCTTTACGTTTCTACCGAAACGTTCCTTAATGACTTCATACGTGCCATTCAAACTCGAACGCAACTAGCCCTTCATGACCGTTATCGAGAGAACGATGTTTTGTTGATCGACGACATCCAGTTCATGGAGACGCGCGGTGAGACTTTCCACGAGGAGATCTTTCACACCTATAACGCGCTACACGGTGAGGGAAAGCAGATCGTCCTTACTTCGGATCGTTCGCCGCGGGACCTGGCTGGATTGCAGGATCGTTTTCGTAGTCGCCTTCTCCAGGGTTTGGTCACCGAAATCGATCAGCCGGACCTCGAAACTCGGATCGCCATCCTGCGATCTAAAGCCGAGCGAGAGGGGATTGACCTTCCGGGTGATGTCGCGGAGTGGATTGCCCAGCGCGTGCGCGACAACATCCGTGAACTTGAGGGATCCATCACCATGTTGCGAGCCTTCGCAAACCTTCGCCAAGAACCAATCTCGCTTGAACTCGCCAAGAATCACCTGACCAACCTGGGTCAAGAACAGATCATTTTGAAGCCTGAGACGATTTTAGCGGTGGTGTCCGATTTTTATGGCCTTTCAGTTGAGGATGTGCGTGGATCAAAACGGCTACGTCCACTCGTGCACGCACGCCACGTCGCGATGTACCTGATACGTGATCTCTTAGACAACTATTCGTATCCGATGATCGCGAGAATCTTTGATGGTCGTAACCACACAACCGTCATAAGTGGTGTCGAGAAAATTAAGGACCAGCTTGCGGTCAACAGCGAGTTACTCGCCCAGATCAATCAGCTGAAGCGTCGGTTACAAGGAGATGGTAGAGAATAATTTGTGCGCAAACTTGGGGTTTCTTTGTGGATTCCAGGTCAAAAATATTCCGATGGCGCACATGACTTCAAGGTTGAGTTCGTAGGGTTGAAACAGTTAGTCACAGGGGTGTGCTTGGGTGGTTTACTAAAATGGCCACTTGACCAGGGTTCTCATGTAGTAATCCACATACCCACAGACCTACTACTACTAAGAGTTCTCCCTACACACAACACACCGTAACCTCAGTATGAAAGAAAGGTTGTTCGATGAAGTTCAGGTCAGAGCGGGACATTCTGGTTGAAGCATTAAGTGCGGCAAGCCGTGTTGTGGCGACACGTCTGATCGGTGCGTCTTCGGGGATCCTCCTCTCACTCTCTGGAAATCAACTCACGGTCACCGGCACGGACCTGGACATCACCGTCCGTACCACCGTGGACGTGATTGGTCATGAGGATGGTTCAACGGTGGTGCCGGCGCGCCTGATTGTCGACGCAGTTCGCTCGCTTGAGGCCGGGGCAGTGACCGTGTCGAGCAACGACGAAACCGTCGAGATTTCATTGGGTCGTGCGAAGTTCTCACTCCGGACTTTTTCAGTCATGGACTACCCCAATCTTCCACCAGTGACCGGGGCACCCCACGCGGTCGCTGCCCTTGATCTCATTCAAGGACTTAATCAGGTAGTCCGAGCTGCGGCGAATGACGACGCCCGACCACTCTTGACGGGGGTGTTGTTTACCACCGACGACGGTTCCCTACGTCTAATCGCTACCGACTCGTATCGATTGGCGGTCCGTGACGTACCTGGAGTTCAGGGGCTCGCTGGTTCACAGGATCTTCTCGTACCCGCTCGAGCACTTCAAGAATTACAACGAGCCGCCGCCACCCTGGCGAGCGACGCCGAGATTGGGGTAACGCTCACCGACGCCGAGATCTGTTTCGTGGTGGGAACAACAACAATTTCGTCGCGTCTCATCGATGGTAACTACCCGTCCGTCTTGCAGCTGATTCCGGCCAGTTACCCAAACCAGCTTCGAATTGCCAAAGACACACTTCTCACATCTCTTCGTCGGGCGAAGCTTCTCGCGAAGGACTCGACGTCTTCGGTACGTCTCACCATGAGGGACAAGAACGTTGAAATCCGCACCCAAAGTCACGACGCAGGAGATGTCGAGGACAACGTAGACGCGGACTACAACGGCGATGAGATCACCATCGCTTTCAATCCAAGTTTTCTCATCGATGGCATCGAAGCGGTTCCGGGCGACGAAGTGGTACTGGAGGTCTCTGATTCCGTGCGACCAGCCATGGTTCATGGAGTGGACGACACGAGGTTTCGTTATCTCTTGATGCCCGTTCGCGTCCAGTAAGCGATCGATTATCGTGGGCCTCCACGAGCTCACACTTCGAGACTTCCGCTCATTCCAGGCGTTGACGTTCAAACCTGACCCCGAAGCGATCACGGTCCTGCTAAGTCCGAACGGCACGGGCAAGACTTCGGTACTCGAGGCTGTCTACGCACTCACCACGGCGTCATCGTTTCGAACCAACGCCGCAAGCGACATGATCCGAGGCGGAGAACACTTGGCCGAAGTACACGGTGTTCTCTTCCAGCAAGAACGTCGAGTCCAGATCGACCTCACCTTGACGCGAGGTGTGCGCAACACCACCAAGAAGATGTTGGTCAACGGCCAGCGGCCCCTGTCGCGCGCTTCGGTGTCAGAAGTGCTTCCACTGACGGTGTTCACACCCGAAGGCGTGGACATCGTTCGCCAAGGACCAGATCAACGACGAACATATCTCACCAACCTCCTTACTGACGTCGATCTTTCGACGGGCGAGGTGATTGAGCGTTTCACTCGAGTGCTCAGTCAAAGAAACGCCGTCTTGCGTACCTTTCAGGGAGAAGCACCGAACTCCGTGCAACGCGAGGAGCTCGCCGCGTGGGATGTTGAATTCTGTGAGGCGAGTGCGCGACTCATCGAAGTCCGACTTCGACTCCTTGACCAACTTGAGCCCCTAATCAGGAATTTCTATCGAACCATCGCTCAAAACGACCGTGCCGTGAGTGCGTACTACCAGCGTTCCTGGACCGGTGACCTCGGCGCGGCCCTTCGCGGTGCCCTCACGGACGACCAACATCGAGGACATTCGACGGTTGGTCCGCAACGAGATGACATCGTGCTGCTGCTCGACGGTCGTGACGCGCGTCGACAAGCATCGCAAGGTGAGCAACGTTCACTTGCCCTGGCCCTGCGTCTGGCGGGTCATGAGTTGGTCCGCCAACAACGTGGACTCGACCCACTTCTCCTACTCGACGACGTCTTTAGTGAGCTTGACCCGTCGCGAAGCGACCGACTCCTTCAACTACTACCAGCGGGTCAAACCCTCGTGACGACCGCGTCGCCATTACCGAGCGGAATGAATCCCGCGGCGATCGTTGATCTATCCGAGGTGGTCTCGTGAACGCCAAGAATGAGCAACCTCGACCCCTGGGGGAGATCCTTAACGTGGTGGCTGGTCGACTTCGGAAGGTGGACCTTCGTCTTATCGATGAAATCCGGCGACTGTGGCCCGACGCGGTGGACCCCGTTTTGGCCGAACACTGCCAACCCGAGTTCGTGAAGAATGGTGTCTTGCTCATTCGCGTTCCGTCCGGAGCGTTCGCGCAACGAATCAACGCCGAACACGAGTCAATTTTGCGAGGGTTTTCTTCCCTCGGTGAACGAGCGCCTACATCACTTCGAACAGTGTTGTTTGAGACGTGAAAATCTGCGACACGTAGGCACCTTTCGAGACCGATGGGGTTTTGAACTGAGGCTAAAGCGGGTAGGATAATGCAGCCGAATTGTTGTAATCGATTGCGCGAATCGCGCTGAAACTTGATATCGAAAGGATTTCTTCGTGGCCCAGAAGACCAAGGGATCCGCTAGCTACGGAGCGAGCGACATCACCGTTCTCGAGGGTCTCGAACCGGTTCGGGTCAGACCGGGCATGTATATCGGCTCGACGGGGCCGGCGGGATTGCACCACCTGGTCTGGGAGGTTGTCGACAATTCGGTCGACGAGGCGATGGCCGGTTTTTGTACGCGAATTGATGTCACGATTTTGGCCAACGGCAGTTGTCGAGTCATCGACGACGGACGAGGCATCCCCGTCGGGGACCACCCCCACTATCCCGGCAAGTCCGCGGCCGAAGTCGTACTCACGATGTTGCACGCGGGGGGAAAATTCGGCGGAAGCGCCTACAAAGTCTCCGGAGGACTGCACGGCGTTGGTGTGTCGGTCGTCAATGCTCTGTCAAGCCAGTTGATCCTTGAGATAGATCAAGGCGGCAATCATCACGTGTTGACGTTCAAGAACGGCGGCAAGCCGGTGGGGAAGCTCAAAGTGACCGGCGCCGCGCCGCGCGGTCGCACCGGAACGACCGTGACGTTCACGCCGGATCCAACGATCTTCGAAGACGTGGAATTCCGGGCACAGACAATCGTTGAACGACTCCAGATCATGGCGTTCTTGAATCGCGGTCTTGAGATTCGATTCGAAGATCAGCGAAAGGGTCGGGAGACAAAAGAGACGTTCAAGTACAACGGTGGCATCGTTGACTACGTTCGCCATCTCAATAATTCCAAAGAATCGCTCTTTCGCAAGGTCGGATTCTACGATCAGTCAGAAGAAGGCCAAGAAGTCGAAGTCGCGTTCCAGTGGAATACTGGTTACTACGAGAGCATTCATTCGTTCGCCAACGGGATTGCCACCATCGAGGGTGGCATGCACGAAGAGGGTTTTCGAAAGGCGATCACGAATGTCGTCAATCGTTACGCGCGCAAACGTAATCTCCTAAAGGAGAAGGACGACAACCTTCTCGGCGAGGACATCCGCGAAGGACTCACTGCCATTGTCTCGGTGCGACTCGCGGAACCGCAGTTTGAAGGTCAGACCAAGGGAAAGCTCGGCAACGTGTCGATCCGTTCACTCGTAGAACGCGCGACGAATGAGAAACTCGCTGACTGGCTCGAAGAGAATCCACGTGAAGGAAGTCAGATTGTCGCCAAGGCCGTTCAAGCGTCGCGCGCGCGCATGGCGGCTCGTCAAGCTCGCGACCTCACGAGGCGCAAGAGCGCGCTCGACGGCGCGGGACTACCCGGAAAGCTGGTCGACTGTTCTTCGAACAATCCGCGTGAGTGCGAGCTCTTCATCGTGGAAGGTAACTCCGCGGGAGGCTCCGCGAAGGATGCGCGTAATCCGCGGAATCAGGCGATCTTGCCGATTCGCGGGAAGATCTTGAACGTCGAGAAGGCCCGCTCGGACAAAATCCTGCGCAACACCGAGATCCAGGCGCTGATCTCAGCAATTGGTGCGGGGGTGGAAGCGGACTTCGACGTGACTAAAGTGCGCTACGACAAGATCATCCTGCTCGCCGACGCCGACGTGGACGGTAGCCACATTCGAACACTGTTGTTGACGTTCTTCTTTCGTCAGATGACCGAGATGGTGAACAACGGCCACGTCTACGTTGCCCAACCACCCCTCTACTCGACCTTGGTGGGTAAGGACAAGGTGTACCTGCGCGACGACCTCGCCAAAGCGAAGTTCATGGAGGAGAATCCAAGTCACAAGAACGATTTCCAACGCCTGAAGGGACTTGGCGAAATGGACTTCGATGAACTGCGCGACACCACCATGGATCCGACGAAGCGTGCGTTGCTACAGATCACCGTCGAACAAGCCGCACTCGCCGACGAGGTTTGTTCCATCCTGATGGGTGACGACGTGCCCCAGCGCCGTCATTTCATACAGACCAACGCGAAAGACGTTCGATTCCTAGATATCTAGGAAGAGGGATCAATGGCAAAGAAGACTCCGAATTCTGGTGCAGAGACTCCGGGCGAGGAAGCAATACTCGGTTACATCGAGCCCATCGAGATCAACCTCGAGATGGAACGCTCCTTTCTCGAGTACTCAATGTCGGTCATTGTCTCTCGTGCCCTGCCCGACGTGCGAGACGGCCTGAAGCCCGTGCATCGTCGCATCCTCTATTCGATGTTCGATCAAGGTCTGCGCCCTGATCGTCCCTTCGCCAAATGCGCGAAGGTCGTGGGCGAGGTCATGGGTACGTATCACCCGCACGGCGACAGCGCGATCTACGACGCGCTCGTACGCATGGTCCAGGACTTCTCGATGCGCCACCCGCTTATCAGTGGTCACGGTAACTTCGGTGGCACTGGACCCGACGAGGGCGCGGCCGCGATGCGTTACACCGAATGTCGCCTCGCCCCGATCGCTCTCGAGATGCTCGATTCGATCGATGAAGAGACCGTCGACTTCGAGCCGAACTACGACAACTCCACCCAGCAGCCCACGGTGTTGCCCTCTCGTTTTCCCAATCTCTTGGTGAATGGATCCCAGGGCATTGCCGTGGGTATGGCGACCAAGATTCCACCGCACAACCTGGGCGAGGTCATCGACGCGACGTTGCACCTTCTGGCGAATCCTGAGGCGACCCCTGACGACCTTATGGCGTTCGTCAAAGGTCCCGATTTTCCTACCGGTGCCCAGATCCTGGGACGACAGGGAATCCTCGACGCGTATCGCACGGGTCGAGGTTCGATCAAGATGCGCGCGGTCGCTGAGGTGGAAGAGACTGGACGCGACACTCGCATCGTGGTGACCGAATTCCCTTACGAGGTGTCGGTCGAATCGATCGAGGAAAAGATCTACGAACTCGTGAAGAGTGGTGAGATTGACGGCATCGCCGCGATGCAGAACGATTCAGCGGGTCGCCGGTCTCGGCTCGTCATCAAGTTGAAGCGTGACGCCAACGCCAACGTGGTGCTCAATAAACTCTTCAAGAACACGTCACTTCAGACGACCTTCGCGGTGAACATGTTGGCACTGGTGGACGGTGTTCCGAGGACCCTTAACCTCGCCCAAGCCCTGATTCACTACATCCTTCACCAGGTCGAAGTGGTGACCCGTCGCACGCAGTTCCGTCTTCGCAAAGCCGAGGCGCGCGCCCACATTGTTGAAGGACTCCTGAAGGCCATCGACATGCTCGACCAGGTCATCGCTACGATTCGTGGTTCCGAGGACCGTGGTGACGCACGCACGAAGTTGATGGCCACCCCGTTTTCGTTCTCCGAGGACCAGGCGAATCACATCCTGGACATGACACTTGGTCGACTCACCAAGCTAGGACGGACCGAACTCGAAGACGAGATGGCCAAGCTGCGTGAGACCATTGCCGAACTGAAGTCGATCCTCGACAGCGACGACAAACTACGTAGCGTCATCGCCGACGAACTCCAAGCCATCCGCGACAAGTACGCCGAGGACCGAGTGACGCGCATTGTGAACGATCCAGGTGAAATGGGATTGGAGGATCTGATCGACGACGAGGAAATCGTGATCACGATGACCCAGGCTGGCTACGTTAAGTCCGTCGCCGCCGACGCCTTCAAGGTCCAAGCTCGCGGCGGGCGCGGTGTGCAGGGCGCGAAATTGCGGGACGAGGATTTCGTCGAACAGATCGTCCACACAAGTACTCACGCGTTCCTCCTGCTGTTTTCGAACAAGGGCCGCGTGTTTCGCCTGCGCGGTCATGAGATCCCGATCAAGGAGCGCACCGCCAGAGGAACCGCGATCGTGAATCTGCTGAATCTCCACCCGGGGGAGAAGATCCAGGCGATCGTTTCAACGCTTGACTTTCCCAAAGACAAGTTCCTGGTGTTTGCGACGGCCGACGGCACCGTGAAGAAGACGGCCTTCAGCGAGTACGACAAATCGCGTCGAGAGGGTTGGATCGCCATCAAGCTTCGTGAAGGTGATGAAGTGGTGCGGGTCGTTCCCACGAGTGGTGAAGATGATTTGATGGTAGTCACCTACCGGGGAATGTCGATTCGATTCAATGAAGGCGAAGTCAGAGAAGTCGGTCGAGACTCAACGGGCGTTCGAGGCATCAAACTGAAGGACGACGACAAGGCAATCTCGCTGGACGTGGTGCGAAGTGATGCGGACCTATTTCTCGTCACCGATACCGGATTCGGGAAACGGGTGAAGACCGATCGATTCAACCAGCAAGGTCGGGGCGGTCAGGGTGTTCGGGCCATCAGATTGACGGCGGCTCGCGGTTTCGTGGTCGCAGCGTTCATGGCCGGACTCGACGACGAAGTACTGCTCGCTTCGAGCGGTGGCGTTCTCATACGTACTCCGGTTCGTGAGGTGTCGTCACAGGGTCGCGACGCCACCGGCGTACGCGTTATGAACCTTGACGAAGGTCACTCCGTCGCCACCGCCGCAGTTGTGCCCGCCGAAGACGACTAAGCCGTCACCCGTCGCGACCACGCGCGCGTGAGCACATCGAGGATATGGTCACCACCCTGGGCGCCCACCACCATGAATTTCTCGTCAATAAGGAGCGCGGGAACACCAGTGATGCCCAGTTCCATGGCGGCGGCTTCGTCAGCGCGAACGTCGTTGGCGAAGAGTTCGTTCGTCCAGAGCGATGAAACGTCGTCAATTCCGACCTCATTGGCGAGGGTGGTGAGCGTCGATTGGTCACTGACGAGTAAGCCGTCGCTGAAGTAGGCACGAAAGAGTCGCTCGCTCATGGCGGCACCCTTTGCCTGGCTCGACGCGAGGGCGATGAGGCGGTGCGCGTCGAAGGTGTTCGTGGGTCGAGCATCCTTCATCGACCAAGTAAGGCCGAGCGCGCTCGCTTCACCTTCGAGCCGGTCATTCAGTGCCCTCGCTCGCTCGACGGGCATCGAGTATTTCTTGGCGAGGAGTTCGGGCAAGGAGAGGTTGTAGTCACGCGGAGCGGAGGGGTCGAGCTCGAAGGCTCGGTGACGCACGATTACGGCCTCACGGTTCTCGAAACGATCGAGCGCGTCCGATAGCTGGCGATTGCCCAGATAACAAAAAGGACAGACGACGTCACTCCAGACATCCACAAATAAGTAGTCAGTCATGTGTCAATCCTCTCACAACAACCCGGTTGGGGCAGAATGAACCGATGACTGCGCGCGAATTGAGTCTCGAAGAAGCGATTGGGTTGGTTCGGCCGGTGGACGCGATCGGGCTCGGTCTGGTGACGTCGACGCCGGTGGGTTTGTTGAATGAACTCTCCAAGCGTCAGGACTGGGAAGATCTCACCCTTAGCGGTGGTCTTATCCTAGGCGTCTTTGACGTCTTCATGCATCCCAACGTGCATTATCGATCGAGCTTTTACGGTGGGGGCGAACGTTACTACCAGTCGCACGGGGCGGACATCCAGTTCGTGCCTTCCTTCTTTCGTCACTACGGCCTGCTCATCCAACATCTGTCCCCGCGCGTCATGATGATGCAGGGCGCGATGCCCGACGCGAACGGCAACGTGAGCCTCTCGCTCTATAACGGCGCGCACCTCGCGGAGTTCCTCGCCGCAGGTCGTGATCCGAATCGAATCCTGATCGTCGAATGTTCCCCGTACTTTCCCAGAACCCTCGCGCTCGAGGGTTTCACCAACGACATCTCGCTAGCGGACATCGACGTCGTGGTCTATACCGACGAGCGTCCGACCGTCCTCGCCAAGGAGGTTGGCACACCAGAAGACATGGCGATCGCAGACTACGCAGCCTCGTTCGTTCGCAACGGTTGCACCTTGCAAACGGGAATCGGTGCCGTGCCGAATCTTGTCGCCGAAGCACTGGTGAAGCGCGAAGGAGGCGACTACGGCGTGCATTCAGAGATGTTCACCGACGGACTCTACAAACTCTGTGCCTCCGGCAAGGTCACCAACGAGTGCAAACCAATCCATCGCGGCGATTCGGTGATCACCTTCGCCCTCGGATCCCAGGAGATGTATGACTTCCTGCACGAGAACGAGAGGGTGAGGCTCGCTCCCGTCACCTACGTCAACGATCCGACGGTCATTGCGAGGAATCATCGGATGGTGTCGATTAACTCCGCGCTCGCGGTGGATCTGCAAGGTCAGATCATCGCCGACGCCATCGGAGCTCGTCAGTACTCGGGTGTCGGGGGACACATGGACTTCGTCGAAGGTACCAGTCTGTCGTTGGAGCACACGTCGCTCATCTGCCTGCAGTCGAGCGCCGTGGTCGACGGTGTTCTCACGAGCCGTATCATTGGAGACATGTCTTCCCACTCTGTCGTGACGACGCCCCGACACCTCACGGGCGTGATCGTGACCGAGCATGGGTTTGCTGACCTTCGGGGTCGTAGCGTGAAGGAAAGGGCCCGAGCGATGGTCTCAATTGCCCATCCCCTGTTTCGAGACGAACTAGCTGACGTCGCTGCGCTACTGGGGCGATAAGTGCTCATAGTTCGAGATTTGGGAATTGAGATCGGCGCACGCCGTATTCTCGAGCCAGTGTCCTTCACCGTCGGCAACGGCGAGAAGGTTGGCCTGGTGGGACGAAACGGTGCCGGCAAGTCGACACTGCTGGCCGTTCTGCTCGGTCAGACCCCCGAGCACCTTCGAATCACCGGCACGGTCCAACATCAGGGGACCGTGAGCCACCTTCCCCAAGAGCCGGTGGCGCGCGGACTCGGGGTGGAACCCATTGGCCTGTCGCACGTCCTGTCGGCGCGTGGGCTGGATGTGCTCGACGCCGACATGCAGCACGCCCGACACGAGCTCGCCGCGGACCCTACCGAAGAGACGATCGAGTGCTTCACGCGACTCGAGGAGACCTTTCGCGAGCGCGGAGGATACGAAGCCGAGTCCGAAGTCGCCCGATTAGCTGCCGGCCTTGGTCTCGCCGAGGACTTGCTACTCGAAGACCTCGATTCCCTCTCGGGAGGCCAGCGCCGACGCGTGGATCTGATGCGGGTGCTCTACGAGCAACCCGGGACCATGGTGCTGGACGAGCCAACCAACCACCTGGACCGGGCGGCGAAGCGTTGGCTTTTTGACGAGCTGGAGAGGTTTCGAGGGACGGTGATCGTTATCAGTCACGACCTTCCACTGCTGGATAAGTCGATTGATCGGGTTCTCGCACTGCGCGAGGGTCAGCTCCGTGAGTACAAGGGCAACTACACCAAGTACCTCGAACAAGAAGAGACCCGTCGGTTGGGTGAAGAGAAACTGGCGGCTCACCAGGACGAGCAGATTGGTCGAATGAAGACTTTGGCCGACTCCATGCGCGGTCAGACCGAGTCACGTGCGCGCCTGGCCAAGGTCCTTGACCGCAAGGTGGAGAAGTTGGTCGACAATCGCGTCGTGGTCACCAAGAAGGAGAGGAAGGTCACGTTCAAGCTCCCCATCCCCCCAAGGAGCGGTGACGTGCCCATGACCGTGGAACACGTGGCGGTTCGTTACGGCACTCAGAGTGTCCTCGAAGACGTGAGTTTCATAACGCGCAGGGGTGACCGAATTGTCATCGTGGGAAAGAACGGCGCAGGTAAATCCTCCCTGCTTCGCTGCCTCGCGGGCACGCAATCGGCCCAGACCGGTGAAGTGCGATTCGGCGCCAACGTAAAGGTGGGCTACTTCGCCCAGGAACACGAGCAACTGGACTTTTCTCGCAGCGTCCTGGACCACTTGGAGAACGCGACCGTACAGACCGAGGTTCAGCGGCGATCGCTCTTGGGGGCGTTCGGACTCAAAGGTTCGGCCGCGCATCAGCTGCCGGGGACGTTGTCAGGTGGAGAACGGGCGAAGTTGGCGATTGCGATTCTCGCGGCGTCGGACGCCAATCTCCTGCTCCTGGACGAACCCACCAACAACTTGGATCCCGCGAGCGTCGAAGCGCTGGGCGTGATGATGCACCAGTGGAAGGGAACGATCGTGGCGGTGAGTCACGAACGTCAATTCGTTGAGATGTTAAAACCGACCCACGCCGTACTTTTGCCGGAGGAGTATTTCGACCTTTGGCGTGATGACTACATGGACTTGATCGAACGGCGTTAATCGGTTCAACGTGAACCGACGCGCCAAGGGTTGTTCGTCGAATCGTCGGTTGCTGAAAAGTCGCTACGAAGTTGTCGTAGGACTCGAGTGGCGTTCTCGAGTGCCCGCTCGCCGACGCTGTTGCGCAATTCTGCGTTCATTTCCGCGATCACGTTCGTGATGGCACGCGCATAATTGGCGCCTCGTCGCGTCAATATCACTCGCGACTTTCGCGCGTCCGATGGGTCCGGCTCGAGCCTGGCGTAGCCACGTTCGAGCAGCGTGTCGACGATCTTGCGGGCCCCTTGGCGGGTCATGGCCAGGTCGTGGCCCAGTGCTCCAAGCGTCGAGGGAGCGTGTTGCAGCCGGCGCATGATGAAGGCGTCGCTGCGACGGTAGTCCGCGAAACCTTCTCGACCGAGCCTTCTTCCGGCCTCGAGGATCCATGCTTGACGTGCGAGGGCGAGCGAGTCGCCAAATCCCTGGACCTCGGCCGCTGCCTCTCTCATCTCAGTAGCCTAGCATTTATGCAACGTAGTTGCCTAAATGCTAGGCTGACGGCGCGTCTACTGGAAGGAGAGCGCATGACAAGGGTGACGAGAACTCGAAGGTCGCGATCCTGGCCCACGGTGATGGCGATGGTCATCGTGGCGCCATTGTTCAGTATCGCCGCGTGGACGGCGGGGACCGTGTCATCAGTGGGTGCAGCAACACCCGTGACAAGTTCCGGGTGCGGCACGTCGTCACCGCGCAACGTGACCCTTTCGTTATCCGTCGACGGATTCATGAGAACGGTCATTGTCCATCGGCCGAAAAGTCTCGATTCGATTGCGCTGCCCTTGGTACTTAATCTGCACGGTAGTGGCAGCACCGCCATTGAACAGGAAGGGTTCACCGCCATGAACACGTCGGCGAACATCGACGACTTCATCGTGGCCTATCCCCAGGCGCTCATTCCTGACGGCAGTGGCTTCGATTGGAACGTGCCCGACGTGCCGCTCATCGGCGGACGGGCAGTTCCGGCTCACGCGGCGAACGACATTGTGTTTCTGACTTCACTGGTAAGGATCCTCGAGAGCCGGTACTGCGTAGATCCACAACGCGTCTACGCAACGGGCTTCTCAGGCGGGGCACGCGAAGTGAGCCAGTTGGCGTGTGACGATTCAACGGTTTTTGCCGCAGTGGCTCCGGTGAGCGGTCTGCGTCGTCCCACTCCGTGCGCGACCAAGCGGGCCGAGCCGGTGCTCTCGTTCCACGGTTCCGCGGACCCAGTCGATCCCTTCGCCGGTCATGGACCGAAGTATTGGACGTACTCGGTATCCACGGCTGCCAAGGATTGGTCCTCCCAGGATTCCTGTACGAGCGTGAAGACTTCGACACCGTACAAGAACATCAAACTCACGGTCTACGGCGATTGTGCCAACAGTGCGTTGGTCGAACTCTATGAGGTCGTGGGCGAGGGCCACGAGTGGCCCGGCGGACCGACGCTTCCTGCAGCGTTCACGGCGGTGCTCGGCCCCCAGTCCACCGCCATCAATGCGAACAGTGTGATCTGGTCGTTCTTCAGCAACTACCGACTTTGAGAGAAGCCGACGGTCTCTTGTGCGTTGGACTTTAGGAACCTAAAGAACGTCAGTGCGCGGGAGGGCGAGGACGTTTGGAGTTCGGGTTGAGGCGTTTTGTGCTGCGGGCCGAACCTTGTCTGCCCTCTTGGTGGGCGAGCTCGGCCTGGGCGAGCCTCCAATTTTCGTAACGTTCTGTTGAAAGCTCATGTGAGGCGACCGCTGCTTGCACAGCGCATCCCAGGTCTCCGTCGTGACGGCAATCGCGAAATCGGCATTGTTCGGCGAGTGCTGTGATCTCCGCAAAGGTCTCGTTCAATCCCTCCTGGCCCACAAGGAGGTCGACAAGACGGATGCCGGGGATGTCAAGCAATACCCCGCCGCTCGAGAGCCGGTAAAGACGGCGGGTTGTGGTCGCGTGGCGCCCTTCACCGCCGCGCGACACTGCGCGGGTCATTTCGTCACGACCTTCGAGCGCGTTCAGCAAGGACGTCTTTCCCGCTCCCGAGGCTCCCAACATCACTGCGGTCACTCCTTCATGGAGTTGTTCTCGAAGGCGTTCGATGCCTTTGCCGCTATGCGAACTTGTGGCAAGAATCTCTACTCCAGGGACCACCAACGTGGTCTCAAGGGCTACCTCATCAGGGTTGTCCGACTGATCTGATTTGGTGAGTATGACGAACGGCCGAGCGCCGCTGTCGTAGGCCATCATCGCGAAACGTTCGAGCATCCTCACATTGAGCCGTCGGTCAATGGCGACGACGAGGAGCACGAGGTCAAGGTTTGAGGCGAGCACTTGGATGTCTCGTCCGTTGGGATCGGGTCGGCGTAAAGCGCTTCGTCGAGGGAGTACCCGGACCACCTGCTGCGCTTCAAGTTCGACCCAATCACCGGCAACGAGGCGCTCATTCAGTGTGGGGCCGAACGTGCAGAGTGACGTCGTCTCAATACCGTTGCCCTCGCACGAGGTAACTTCTGCGTTGGCCCCGTGAACGATGCTCACACGTCCCAACGAGTGACCGCTATCCACGTGGAGCAAATCATCGTTAGTTCGCCCAAGTGAACGAAATACGTCGTTGCAACCCTTGGAATTGGCACTTAGTTCTCTGTCGCTTTGCGTCGTGCGCACCTTTTGACAGTACTGCCAATGAATCGTAACCCGTGAGCCTGCAGTGAGAAAAAGACGCGGATCGTTGCGAAAGGTTGAATTGGGGTAACCGAGTGAGCTGACTCGACTTCACCGACCAAGAGGAGTAGTTCATACTCATCAAACAAAATGACGTAGAGAGCAAAATTTCTATGGTGGCGGCGACCGCGATTTACGAACGTCCACACGACTAGTGAAGTTTGGTTGCAGGTTTCTGTGAGGTGCTGGAGATTCGGAGCAACGGGTATTGAAGCTCAGAACGTGCTGATGAAGACTGGGCGCCCCTTGAGTATCTCACGCTCAAGGGAGGACTTTAGTTCGTCGTGAAGACAGGTCTTTTCGAACGTGGTTCGACGCAAAGTTTCAATGCCCGGTCCACCACGGCGACATCGACGAGAGCATGCTCATAGGCGTCGCACCGGGATTCCCCTACGCCAGGGTCGCCCGTACCTACCAGGTGGTTCCGTCCCGCGTACTCGTTTGGCGCCGACCGCAAACCATGGAAACTCTGACGAAAGATTAGCGGGCGACGATCATCCGAGTGAAGACTGGACCGCGACCAATCCACGTTTTGTCACTCCCGAGATGCAACCTCGTCAGGACACGAACGTCTCTAGCCAGTAGGTGTCGCAGTTCCTGAACTCGAAAAATGTCAAGATCGTGGGCGAGGGGGGACTTGAACCCCCACATCCTTTCGAATACAGGCACCTGAAGCCTGCGCGTCTGCCAATTTCGCCACTCGCCCTGAGACCTCGCAACATTAGTTCAAGTCTTGGACCCCCATATTTGCAACTGATTTGTCATACTTGTCGCCGATACAGTTGATGGTGTCATGGTCCTAAAAAGTGTGGAAAATCGGTTGGAGCGGATGTTCGAGAGGACATTCTCGCGACCCTTCAAGAATGCATTGCAGCCGATCGAGATCGGCACGCGGATTGTGCGTGAAGTTGATCTCACCCGTCGACTTTCTTCGATGGGACCGATTTCTCCCAATCAGATTCAAGTGTGGCTCGGGCCATCGGACGCTGAACGTTTTGATGGTTTTCAAAAAGCACTCGTGGCCGAATTGGCAGAGACCGTTCGCCAGCACGCGGTCACTGAGGGATACAGCTTCGTGGGCCCCGTGGCCGTGGAGATTTTCGTCGATGATGACCTGAAAGCCGGCAATCTCGCGGTGAAGACTGACTTCGTCGCGGGCGACAGTCAACCGCGCTTGCTCGCCAGTGATGGTCGAAGCTTCGCCGTCGGGGATCAACCGCTCATCATCGGCCGCAGTCCCGATGTCGCCATCGTGATCAACGATTCCAACGTCTCACGTCGTCACGCTGAAGTCTGGCGAACCAGCGAGGGTGTGGCAGTCCGTGATCTGCAGTCGACGAACGGGACGTGGGTGAACGGCCATCGCATCACGGCCGTCTCACTCTCGCCTCGTGACGACGTCACGGTGGGACCGCTTCACTTTCGAATCGAGCTCGCTTGATTCACTTAGAGGCGTCGACGAACTACGGCGCGGTCGTGCGTCCCATCCAGATTCTGGTGATGGCAGTGGCTCTCCTCTTCTTCGCTCGGATCATTCGCGTCGCGTCGGTGGAAGCTCGACCCGTGGATTACGTTCGAGGAACGCGACGTCTTCGAAGTGGAGGCCTCGCGCTCGAATTTATCGAACCCGTCGAACGGGCCAAGGAGCGCGTCGAGATTGGAAATCCCATCACAGTAGGCCGCAGTCCCGCCTGTGACCTGAGTGTCCAAGACACGTACATTTCCTCACGCCACGCTCGCCTGGTCAATGACGCCGGTGAACTCTCCATAGAGGATCTTGGTTCTACCAACGGCACCTACGTGAACCAGGAGATTGTGAAAGGACGAGTGCAACTCGAGCGAGGCGACATCGTACAAGTGGGTGGCGTCATCTTCGAGGTGGTTCGTTGACGCGTTGGCGTTACGCCGCTGCGACCGACATCGGACTCGTACGAGAGACCAATCAAGATGCCATCTTTGTTGACGATTCCATAGCCATCGTCGCCGACGGCATGGGCGGTCACGCGGCGGGGGAAGTTGCTTCGGCTATGACCATCGACAGCGTCTACGAAGGTTTCCTTTTTGACCAATCGGTCGAAGGCCTGCATCACGCCATCGAGTCAGCCAACACTGCGGTGCTTCGCGAAGCACGTGACAACCCCAATCGATTCGGCATGGGTACCACCATCGTCGCGGTCGGACTAACTCGCGACAAGATGGGCGTCGTGTCGCCCACGATGTTCCACGTAGGTGATTCGAGGGTGTATCAACTGCGTGACGGTGCGCTTCGTCAACTCACCGAGGATCACAGTGTCGCCGAGGAATGGGTTCGAATGGGGCGTTTGACCCCCGAGGAGGCTCTCAATCACCCTCGCCGACACCAACTCACGAGGGGCGTGGGGGTCGAAGACACTATCGATATTGACGTCATGTCCGTCCAAGCGCAACCCGGCGACCGGTTACTGCTCTGCAGTGATGGGCTCTCAATATCTCGGCGATTCTCTTGGAATTCGACGAGGTCGAGGTGGCGAGTAAACCCATCAAGAGAACACTCGGCACGACGCCGCCGCCCGTCGCCCAGATGTCGCGGTCAGTTTCTCATCGGGCCAAGCGCAAGAGCGCCTGGTTGAATTGGCGCGTCGGTGTTGGCGCCGTCTTTGGCGTTGGGATCGTCATCGGATTCTTCCTCGTGTTGCACTGGTACGCGTACTCGACGTATTACCTTGCCCCCGATCACGGTGTCATTGGCGTGTACCAGGGACAGCCGTCGGGTGTGCTGTGGTACAAACCAATCTTGGTTGCGCCAACGAACTATTCCTACGCACAATTGCGCCGTGCCGACCAGATCTCGTTGAACGCCACCATTAGTGAACCGTCGTTGGATGCCGCTCTCACGTACGCGGCGTCGATACACCAAGAGTGGCAGGCGAGTCAGGTCTCGTCGGTCACGACGACTACGGTCGTAACGACGACGACCGTGGCCACGACCACGACCACGGCCAAGAAGGGATAGTTCGTGTCACGACGTCTGAGCATCCTGGCCACGATCATCCTCCTGCTCTTCGTGATCGTCGCCGCCCAGGCGGTGAACGTTCAGTTCTTTCGCGCCGCGGCACTCGATAAATCACCGCTGAACCCTCGGACGTACTCCACGTCGACCAAGTACCCGCGGGGTGAGATTACCGCCGCCGACGGCACTATTCTCGCCCAGTCGATTCCGAGTGGTGACAGCACCTACCCCTACAAGCGGATCTATCCACTTGGATCTCTCACCGCGGGCATCGTTGGCTTCACGTCGCCCTACACCGAGTCGTGGGGAATAGAGAGTGAGTACGGCAGTTATCTCACGGCGCACGTGCAGCCCGCGACGAGCCTGGCCCAACTACTGGCGCCGACGAGCGCGGCGGACAACGTGAATCTGACGATCCAGACTGCCGAGCAGAAAGTGGCCCAGAACGCGATGGGGGGACAGGACGGTGCCGCGGTCGTGCTGGATCCGCACACCGGTGCGGTACTCGCGATGTACTCGAACCCGACCTACAACCCCAAGCCGTTGACGTCCCTAGACCCGACGATCGTGGACGCGGCGTACAAGAAGATCACCACACCCGACTCGCACGGCTTTCCGCCCTTGGGCCTCGTCGCCACCCAGCAAACGTTCCCTCCGGGATCGACGTTCAAGGTCATCACGACGGCGGCCGCCGTGGTCGGTAACCCAGCGCTTCTAACGAAGGTGTACCCGAAGCACGCGTTCATCAATCTGCCTCACTCGAACAAGCCGCTCTATAACGATGGCGGAAGCCCGTGTGGTGGCACCGTCGCAGTGATGCTGCCGGCGTCGTGCGACCCGGGTTACGCGTTGCTCGGACTCGACCTGGGTGCGGACCTGATGTCGGCGACCGCGGACTCCTTTGGTTATGACCAAGTGCCGCCACTCGACCTGCCCAACGTCGTGTCGAGCTTCTTTCCTTCCGCGGCGTCCTTTGCGGGTAACTTGCCGGGTCTCGCCTATTCGTCTATCGGTCAGGAGAACGTGCGTGCGACCGCCCTACAGAACGCTCTCGTGGCGGCCGCCGTCGCCAACAACGGCGTGATGATGACGCCACACCTCATGGCGAGCATCACGTCGCCCGACGGCTCGATCGTTAAGCGATACGGCGACACCGTCTGGCAGACGCCGCTCACGGCTTCCCAGGCCGCCGAGATCGTGCCCCTGATGCAGAACGTCGTTCGCTACGGCACCGCGGCGGGGATCTTTCCTTACGATCTAGACGTGGCGGCCAAGACCGGCACCGCCCAGACCGGGAACAGTAAGAAGAATACTGACGACTGGATGATCGCCTTCGCACCTGCAACCAATCCCACTGTCGCGGTCGCGGTGGTGATGCCCTTCCAGGCCGAGTCGACATTCGGCGCGACGGTGGCGGGTCCCATCGTCAAATGTCTCATCGAAGGTGAACTTGCGTTACAGTCGGGACTCCCCGCCTCGGGAACCTCGACGACGTGCAAGAGTTGACCACCGGCCCAAGGAAGAACTAGAGCGTAGGCTAGAGAAAGTTATGGAACCGGTCAGCGACCCCCGAATTTATTCAAACCGGTACCAAGTCACCCATTTGATTGCGCGAGGCGGCATGGCCTTGGTGTATCGCGCTCAGGACTTGCTCTTGAATCGCCCGGTGGCGTTGAAGATTCTCTATCCAGAACTGAGCGCCGACCCACTCTTCGTGGAACGTTTTCGCCGAGAAGCGCAAGCGGCGGCGAACCTCTCGCATCCCAACATTGTTCCCGTCTTTGACTGGGGCGAGGATGAAGGAACGTACTTCATCGTGATGGAGTTAGTTGACGGGACGTCCCTCGCTGACATGTTGCGGGGTTCACGCCGTCTCACACCTTCCCATTCTGCGCAGATCGTGGCTCAAGTCGCCGCTGCCCTGGGCTACGCCCATCGCAATGGCGTGGTGCACCGTGACGTCAAGCCCGGCAACATCCTGATCACGAGTGACGGACAAGTGAAAGTGACCGACTTTGGCATCGCCCAGGCGGTCTCGAGTGAAGATCACCTCGCCGAAGAGGGCTCGGTGATGGGTACGGCGACGTATTTTTCTCCTGAACAAGCCGAAGGTGCGGCCGTAGATGGCCGAAGTGACGTCTACTCACTGGGCGTCGTGTTGTTCGAGATGCTCGCGGGGCGTCCGCCCTTCGTCGGCGACTCACCAGTCGCGGTGTCCAGCCAGCACGTGCACGGCAGGGTACCCCCACCGACCGAGTTCAATAACGCCATACCTCGCGACCTTGAAGCGATCGTGATGGAGTCGCTCGCGAAAGCACCGTCGCAGCGTTATCAATCAGCTGATGAGTTTCGCGCTGACCTCATTCGATTCACCGAGGGACAACCAGTGCAGGCGGCGGGCTACGACGGCGCGTTCTTCGGCGCTGACGCCACTCGCGCCGTCTCAGCGGTTTCAATAGGTGACCGGACTTCCTCGGTGCCGGTGATGGCAGGACCCCGCACCGATATTCGACGTCGACGCAACAACAACTCGCCGGGCATCATCGCGGCGGTCGTCATCGTGCTGCTCGCCGTCGGCGCACTGGGCTACGTCCTTTCCCAGCGCACCACGGCCGTGACGTCAATGCCCTACCTGTTAGGACAGGACGTGTCCTCGGCGACGTCGACGATCCGTTCAGATGGATTGACGCTAGGCCCGGTACGTCAGGTTGCTTCGAACAAGCCCAAGGGCTCGGTGATCGCCACCGACCCCGCTCCCGGCAAAAAGGTCTCGAAGGGTGAGGCCATTACCCTAAAGGTGTCCATCGGCGTGGCGTCGAGCCCAGTTTCCGTGCCCAATGTCACGGGCATGATGCTCTCGAGTGCCGAGAGCATCCTCGCGGGCAAGTTACTCAATTACTCGATAATTACGACGACGTCACCACCACCGGGTGCAGTTCCCAACACGGTTCTCGTGCAGTCACCGGTGGCGCTCGCCAAGGCGAGGACGGGCGACAAGGTGACCCTTACCATCCTCTCGCCGACGGCGACCTTCTCGTTGCCTTCGGTGTCCGGACAGACGCAGGTCGAAGCGACGACGCTACTGGTCCAAGAAGAATTGAAGGTAAGTGGTACGACGAGTACCGCGTGCTCGAACACCGTGGCGTCGGGTCTCGTGGTGAGCACTTTGCCGGCGGCCGCGAGCCAAGTGCAAGCGGGCAGCATAATTCAGCTCGTGATCTCGTCAGGTGTCTGTCAAGTGGTTGTGCCCAACGTCGTCAACCTCACTCAAGCGGCCGCCACCTCGGCGTTAAAGGGACAAGGGCTCTTGGCGACGGTGATCGCGGCCGATCCCACGTCGTGTTTGCTCACGCAGGTTGGTACGGTCATCTCCCAAGGGAGCTCGCCCGGCTCGCAGGTCCCCTACAACACGTCGGTAGCGATAACGGTGTGTGAGTCGAGTGTCGTGGGTAGCACTACCACGACGACGGTGGCCGGTTAGTCGCTGCGCTTAGGTTCGATAACATCGAGACTTATGGCTAAGCCGAAGTCTCGTCCGAGCAAGACCAAGACCGTTGGTCGTTACGTGCCCGCCGAGAGTTCGGGTCGAGTGACCCAACGTCGTCCCACTGGTGCTGACCACAGTCCTCGTTGGTACGGATGGCTTCTCCTGGCGTTGCTCATCGTGGGCATGTTGGTCATCACCCTCAACTACCTCCAGGTCTTGCCCGGCTCGACGTCGGCCTGGTACCTCGTGGCGGGTCTCGTCGCGATGTTCAGCGCCTTCTATCTGGCGACTCGCTACCGCTAGCGAGACCGCTGGCAGAATCGCTCAGGCTTCGCCCAGGCGTTCGATGATGGTGGCGTTGGCGAGTCCGCCACCTTCGCACATCGTGAGCAGTCCGTAGCGTCCACCGGTGCGCTCGAGTTCACTGAGTAACGTGGCGCACAACTTCGCACCCGAGGCCCCGAGGGGGTGTCCGAGGGCGATCGCCCCGCCGTTCACGTTGACCTTGGCGAGGTCGACCTTGTGCTCCTTCTGCCACGCCAGCACCACCGAGGCGAAGGCCTCGTTGATCTCGATCAGGTCGATGTCTTCGAGGGTGAGTCCCGCGCGTTCGAGGACTTTGGTCGTGGCGGGAATCGGACCGGTCAACATGGTGACCGGGTCCACGCCCGCGAGCGCGAACGAGTGGAACTTCGCGCGCGGCTTATAGCCGAGTTCACGGGCCTTCTCCTCGCTCATGATGAGCACCGCCGACGCGCCGTCGGTGATCTGCGACGAGTTACCAGCGGTGACCTTGCCGTTCTCCTTGAAGGCTGGCTTCAGATTGGCGAGTGCGGCGACCGAGGTATCGGGGCGAATGCCCTCGTCGGTGGTCATGAGTTCGTCGGTCGCCTCGCCGTTCTCGTCACGTACGTAGATCGGCACGATCTCGCGTTCGAAACGACCCTCGGCGGTAGCCTGGGCGGCGCGACGATGGCTCTCGGCAGAAAACGCGTCGAGGTCTTCGCGCGAGATGCCCCACTGGTCCGCGATCATCTCGGCTCCGATGCCCTGGTTCTTCAACCCGCCGACGGGCTCGTAACGCGCGCCAACGCGGGGACCGAACGGGAAACCGGAGTCCTTGCCAATGGACGAGCCCATGGCGACTCGGCTCATGACCTCGACACCCGCGGCGACGACGATGTCGTAGGCGCCTGACATGACGCCCTGGGCGGCGAAGTGCAGGGCTTGCTGGGACGAACCGCACTGGCGGTCAATGGTCGTCGACGGTACCGACTCGGGCCAACCAGCCGCCAGGACTGCGCTGCGACCTACGTTGAAGGCCTGCTCGCCGACCTGGGACACGCAGCCCATGATCACGTCGTCGATCAGGGCTGGGTCGAGAGAGTTCCGACTGGCGATCGCGCGAAGTGCCTCGGACGCGAGGTCCACCGCGTGCCAGTTACTTAGTTTTCCGTTGCGCTTACCCCCCGGGGTGCGAACGGCATCCACAATGACCGCTGTTGGCATTGCCTACCCTTTCTTGATTCGTGGGAAAACCCCACCGCGGGAATACTAGGCGCGGGTTGGGAGTATGGTCACGGACGTGGCCGACCAGGGTAAGGACATGGGCCGTTGGTTGGGCGACGGCGGGATGGCGATCATTGGCGCGGTCGGTGGATCCTTTGACGACTACGGCGTCGACGGGGAGGACCTGGGCTGGGTGAGCGGGACCTTCACGCCACTCGATCTCGCCTGCAATCCCCACGGCTCGGTCCAGGCGGGCGTCCACTCGGTGCTGCTCGACGCGGCGATGAACTTCGCCATCAACGCCGCGCTACGGGGTAAGGACCGCACCAACGCGACGATCGAGATGACCACCGAGCTGATGCGACCCGCCCTACGAGGCGAGCACTACACGCTGCGCGGCGACGTGGTGCGACTCACGCGTCAGATCGCCTACGCCGAGGCGACGATGAACAACGACGAAGGAAAACTGGTGAGTCGAGCGACGGGCACGTTCCTCGTGCACCGCGAGACCGGTTAGATGTGGTCGGCGGGTATTTGACCGAGGCGACCGGCCTCGTAGTCCTCGAAAGCCTGCTGTAACTCCGCGCGGGTGTTCATAACGAAGGGACCGTAGGCCGCGACTGGTTCGTGAATCGGCTCGCCACCGAGGATCAGTACCTCCATGGCGTCGGTGCGCGAGTCCTGCGTCTCCTTCGCCGAGAGCAGGATCGTGTCACCACTCACGTGAACGGCCATCTGGCCCTCGGCGATCTCTTGGCGATCGACGCCGACCGTTCCCGCGCCGGCGAGCACGTAGGTGAGGGCGTTGTAGTGGGAGTTCCACGGCAGTTCTAACTGTCCGCCGGGTAACAATGTGACGTGCAGCACCGTGATGGGCGTGTGAGTCGAGCCCGGTCCGTGAACGTCGCCGAGTGAACCCGCGATAACACGGATGATGGCGTCACCGTTCGCGTTGGTCAGGAGGGTCACGGCGTTGGCACCGATGTCCTGGTAGCGGGGTTTGGTCATCTTGAGCTTGGAAGGAAGGTTGACCCAGAGCTGCACCCCGTGAAAGAGGCCTCCAGAATCAATCAGGGCGTCCGGTGGACGCTCGATGTGCAAGATACCCGCGCCCGCGGTCATCCACTGCGTCGCGCCGTTCTCGATCGTGCCGCCGCCGCCAATGGAGTCTTGGTGCAAGAAGGTGCCTTCGATCATGTAAGTGACGGTCTCGAATCCGCGGTGGGGGTGCCAGGGTGTGCCCTTGGGCTCTCCGGGTCCGTAATCCACTTCGCCCATCTGGTCCATGTGGATGAACGGGTCAAGGTCCGCGAGGTCGATACCGGCGAAGGCTCGGCGCACGGGAAAGCCCTCGCCCTCGAGCCCTCGAGGGGCCATGGTGACGGATTTCACGCGGCGCGGGCGGTCGGCTTCTTGGGGGGTGGCGACTTTGGGTAGTTCTAACGGGTTGTCAACGGTGATGGCGGGCATGGGACCAGCCTAATGACGAGATCGAATTCGTTCGCCGGCGCTGTCTCAGCACCAGGAAGGTCACGACGATCACGATGGCGGTACTGAACAACAGGGCGACGTTACCGTTGCCCCAGTTGAGACCCCCGCGCTCGTGGCTCACCCCCATCCAGTCGGCGAAGGAGGCGCCCAGTGGACGCGTGAGGATGTAGCACGCCCAAAAACTGCCTATGGCGTTCACCCTGAACCAGCGGTACGCCACGGCGGGTACGAGGAAAAGTCCGACGAAGAGCAGGCCCGAACTGAAATAGCCCAGCTTCAGGGTCGTCGCGGTCATGTCGCCAACGGCCGTGCCCAGGGCGAACGTGACCGTGATCGTCGCCCAGTAGAACAACTCGCGTCGGGCTGACGTGATGCTGTGAATCGAGAGCGTGCCCTCCACCCGGTACCAGGAGAGAAATAACGCCGTCAATGCGACGGCGAAACAGACGGCGGAGACGACGTAGGGCACGCCGAGACCCACGTGCACGACGTCGGCGCACATGGTGCCGAACACGCTCACCATCACTACGGCAAGCCAGTACCAGATGATGCTGTATCGAGGATAACGAAGTTGCCACACGAGCACGACGACGAAGACGACGCCTGCGCCGAACACGGCGGCGACGGGAGCGAAATGGTGCACGAAGTAGTCCGACGTCGCCTCGCCCATGGCCGTCGTCAGAATCTTCAAGAACCAGAAGACGCCATTGATCGAGGGGACCTTGCTGGTTCTGAACTGTCGTCGAACGTTGAGAATCATTCTGGCGCGGCGATTAGTCGACCACTTCAAGGTGCTCGAGGAACTTCTGTGGGTCCACGGCGATGAAGAGTCCAGATGCAGAAGCGAGGACGACGTCTCGCGCTTGAACGTTCGCCCTGATGTGGAATTTTCGACCGTCGCGTTTCTCTAACCACGCTCTAGCGATTATCGGCTCGTTGATCGGTGTGGGTGCGAGATAGGTGATGTCCAGTTGGACGGTGTAGGCGAGCCAGTCGTGAATGGCGAGCACGAGACCCATCGTTTCGTCGATCAACGCGGCCACGATCCCTCCGTGGGCTCTTCCCGGTGCACCTTCGAACGCCGGACCCAGGATGACTTCCATCACCGAGACGTCGCCTTCGCGCCAGAGCTGGGCTCCGAGACCCATCGGGTTGGCGCCGCCCGAAACGACTGAATCGAAGAACATCTCGTGCTTGTCGATCGAGTTCTCGCCCGGTACGGCCATCTTGAATT
>JBEKWQ010000004.1:0-22271 GCA_049512875.1 Acidimicrobiales bacterium | reverse complement strand
GACCACGGAACAAGTCCTCCAGGAGTTTCCCGCGCACACTCGTGCCCAGATCGAAGACGCGTTAGCGCTGTCGGCGGTGGCGGCGCGGACCTGGCGGTCGACGTCCTTCGAGGAGCGAGGTCGGCTGATGCTCGAGGCGGCGGGAATCCTCGAGCGAGAGGCAACCGAGATCGCGACGATGCTCACGAGCGAGATGGGAAAGACCCTGGCCGCGGCGAAGGGCGAGGTCGCCAAGTGCGCGACGACCATGCGTTACTACGCCAGTCACGCCCAAGCCATGCTCGCCGACGAGACCATTGCGTCCTCGGCCTCACGCAGCGGCGTACGGTTCGATCCCCTCGGCGCGGTGTTCGCGGTCATGCCGTGGAATTTCGCACTCTGGCAGGTCATCCGCTTCGCGGCGCCCGCCCTCATGGCGGGCAACGTCGGCATCCTCAAGCACGCGTCGAACGTGCCCCAATCGGCGAACTTCTTGGGAATGCTGTTCAGTCGAGCGGGCTTTCCCGAAGGTTGCTTCCTCAACCTGTTCCTCACGCACGACGACGTCCCCAAGGTCATCGCCGACGACCGCGTCGCCGCGGTCACCCTCACCGGATCTGAAGGCGTGGGCCGCACCATTGCCCAACTCGCGGGCCAGAATCTCAAGAAGTGCGTCCTCGAGTTGGGGGGATCAGACGCCTTCGTCGTCGCCTCATCGGCCGATCTCGCCTACACCGTGCCGATGGCGGTGACCGCCCGGATACAGAACAACGGGCAGAGTTGTATCGCCGCCAAGCGCTTCATCGTCGTTCGAGAGCGATCCGACGAATTCATCACCGGTTTCGTCGCGGGCATGAAGGCCGCCGTCGTCGGCAACCCTCGCGAGGCGTCGACGATCGTGGGTCCACTCGCCACCGCGGCACAGCGCGACCTCATCGCCCAGCAAGTCGAGAACTCCATCGCCGCGGGCGCGACCTTGCTCTGTGGCGGGGTGCGACCAGAGGGCCCGGGCTTCTTCTATCCGCCGACGGTGTTGACCGACGTGCCCGAGGCGTCGCCCGCGGGCTGTGAGGAGTTGTTCGGTCCCGTCGCGGTCGTGCGCGTGGTCGACGACCTCGAGGAGGCGATTGTGGTGGCGAACGAGACGCCGTGGGGACTCGGTGGCTCCATTTGGGCGACCGACGCCCGCGAGATCGAAAGGGCCATTACGGGGATCGACGCGGGCATGGTGTTCGCCAACGCCGTCGTCGCCTCGTCGCCCGAGTTGCCCTTTGGCGGTATCAAGAACTCGGGCTACGGTCGCGAACTCTCCACGACGGGCATTCGCGAGTTCATGAATGCCAAGACGTTCTACGTCGCCTGAGGAATGAACGACCCGCGGCGGACCGACCATCAGAGCCGCTCGTTGGACTCACGAGTGGTGCCACGCTTTCTCTCCCCCACTCGAGAGAAAGGCGACCAGCGCAACGGCGGCGATGGCGACCGCGGCGATGAGCAGGGGGCTGAAGAGCGCCGAATGCAGTACCAGGATCGCGCCGACGAGTCCCCCGACGAACATGCTGAGTACCGCGATGAGACGCCGAGTGTTGGCGACGCCGACACTTTGCACGTCGCCCACGTCAGCGACCATGCCGGTGATGGTGAGCGTGAGCACCGTCGTCGTGAGGTCCGGCACCGCGAGCTTGCGCGCCGTGGCGTTCTGAATTCCCATGGCGACACCCATGACGCCGATCAGCGCGTACCGGTACCCTCCGTTCGCCGGGAACGTCACCCCGAGGGCGAGGACCATCCCGACGAGCAGGAAGACCGCCTGTATCGCGGAGGCTCGATACAGCAAGGTGGCGCGATGCGCTCGTCCGTTCGCGTAGAGTCGTCCCCCGATCCCCGCGCCGAGCACAAAGGCCGCCACGGCCGCGAGCGAGGCCGTGATCGAAAAGCCCGGCGCGCCAGCGAGGGCGAAACCGAGAAAGACCACGTTACCCGTCATGTTGGCGACGAACACGTGACCGAGGACCAGGTAGCTGAAGGCGTCAACGAGCCCCGTGACGACGGTCATCACCACGAGCAGTGACGGCAGTGGTCCGTGACGCACGTTGCGACGTGGGCTAAAGGTGTCGACGAGTCCGGATACGAGGGTGCTCATGGTGCTCCGATCTGGCGGGGACTGGGCTGGGCGTGGGGAGGGAATGAGTGCGCGATACCACGCGCTACTCGACGTCGTACTGGACGCGGTGGCGCAGGGGCACGAGCGAACGTCGGTGGCGAGGGTCAATGGCGCCCCAGATACCGCGCGGCAACCACAAGGTGATCGCGATCGCGAACGCGCCGAGGATGACCAGATACCACGCGCCGTAGGAGGCGAGGGATTGCTGGAGCACGAAGAAGATGATCGCTCCGATGATGGGGCCCTCGAAGGAACCGATGCCGCCGACGAGCACCATGAAGATCATGAACGCCGAGTACTGCACCGAGAACGCGGAGTTTGGCTGCACCTCAAGGTTGGAGATGCACAGCAGTGCCCCGGCCCCTCCACAGATCGCTGCCGAGAGTACGAAGACCAGACGCTTGGTGCGCGCCACGTTGACCCCGGTCGCCGCGGCCGAATGCTCCTCGTCGCGCACCGCGACGAGCGCCATGCCGACCCGGCTGCGCAGGAGAAACCCGGTCACGGCGAGGGCACCCACGGTGAGTCCGAGCGCGAACCAGTAAGTGATGTTGTCGCGGTTGATCGGATTGAGGTTGTTGAGGTCGTTCAGCGAGGCCCCGGCCCCACCGCCCAGATTGCTCTGTTGGGCGATGACCAATTGGAACACTTGGGCGATGACCCAGGTGCCGATCGCGAAGTAGCCGCCGCGAAGACGGAAGGCGAGGTACGAGACGGGAATGCTGACGAGGCCCGAGAGCAGGATCGCTAAGGGAACGGCGTACCAGGCGAGGACCCCGTGGATGGCGAGGTCTAGGACCGCGTAGGACGCGAATCCGATGAAGGCCTGGTGACCAATGCTCACCATCCCGCCGTAACCCGCGGCCAAGTTCCAGCCAATCGCCATCAACAAAAGGATCAGGAACTGGGTCAGGTTGTTCGTGGCCGAGTCCCCGGCGACCGCGGGCGCGAAGATCAGGGCGACGACGACCGCGAGGCTGGCACCGAGCGCGACGCGCGAACCGCGCGAGCCACGGGTGACGACGACGTCCTCGACATCGGGCGAGACGAGCGTGCTCATCGCACGGCCACGTTCCGGGACGCGATGAGACCCTGGGGGCGAAAGGCCAGGACCGCGAGGAAGACGAGGTCGCCAATGAGGATGCCGTCGGCGGGGTTGATCTGACTCCCGACGGTCTGGGCGATACCGAGGACGAGCCCGCCGACGAGGGTGCCCCAGAGATTGCCGAGTCCGCCGATGATCACGGCTTCGAAGGCGAAGAGCAGATCGGCGGAACCCGACGTGGGGGCGAATGACGTTCGCATCGCGAGGAAGAGGCCACCGACCGCTACCGTCGCGAGCGCAATCGCCGTGGCCATCGCCCGGGTTCGTTTGGGGTCGATGCCACTGAGGGCGGCGGCGCGGCGATTATCCGCCGTCGCGCGTAGGGACCGTCCCGCTCGGGTCTTGGAGAGGAACAGCTGCAGGCCGACGATCACGAGTACCGCGACGACGAAGATGATCACGTTGAGACGACCTACGTAGACGTTGGTCGCAAGTTTCCAGCTCTGATAGGAAAGGGCACCAATGTTGAGCGACTGGTCGTTCGCCCCAAAGGTCTGTTGCAAGAGATTCTCAACGATGATTGACAGTCCGAACGTGACCAGGATCGGCGACAGTTCGCCGCCGTTGAGTGCGTGGTCGAGCAGGAAGCGCTGGAGGAGGTACCCGACGATTGCCGCGACGGGGATGACGGCGGCAAAGGTCCACAGGGGGTTGCCGCCGAGGTGTTCGATGAGAATGATGGAGAAGTACGCCGCGAGGACGCCGAGGTCGCCGTGGGCGAGGTTCACCAGGCGCATGACGCCGAACATCAGTGAGAGTCCGCACGCAAAGATTGCGTACAGGCCACCAAGCAAGATGCCCTGGATGACGGCGTTGGTCCAGATCACGGTGCGCCTTTGGATTTCGCAGTCGAACGGGCCTCGACCTTGTTGCCAAAATAGGCCTCGCTGATTTCGGATTGACTGAGTGACGCGGGCTGGCCCTCGAGAACGACGCGACCCTCGAGAAGACAGATCACGTAGTTCGCGACACTTAACGCCTCGGTGATGTTCTGCTCGACGAGCAGCAACGTCGTGCCTTCCGCGGTGATCCGCCGCAGTCCGTCGTACAGATCCCTGATGACGACCGGGGCCAGTCCGAGGCTGACCTCGTCGAGCAACAGCAGCGACGGGTTGGACATCAAAGCGCGTCCAATGGCGACGGCCTGTTGCTCACCACCCGACAAGACGGCCGCGCGGTGCTTACGTCGGGCCTTGACGATCGGAAAGAGCTCGTAGACCGCGTCAAGGTCCCACGTGCCACCTCGCTTGGACGCCGTGGCACAAAGGAGGTTGTCCTCTACCGTGAGCGTGCCAAAGAGGTGGCGTCCTTCGGGCACGAGGGCGATACCGCGACGAACGCGTTGGTGGGGAGGACTAGTCGTGATGTCGACGTCGTCAAAGTACACGTGACCCTCGCGGGGCCGTAGCTCTCCTGAGATGAGAGAGAGCATCGTCGATTTACCCGCTCCGTTGGCGCCGATGACGGCGAGTATTTCACCGGCGTCGATCTCGAGCGAGAGTTCGTGCAGTGCTTGGAGGTGGCCGTAGTAGGCGGTGACGCCCTCGAGTCGAAGCAGCGCCATCAGTGGGCCTCGATGAAGGTGGAACTGCCAAAATAGCTCTCAATCACCATCGGGTTATCCAATACTTCTCGTGGCGTCCCCTCGGCGATGATGGCGCCACCACTCAGGCACACCATCCGTTCGGCCGTCGCCATGAGTGCGTGGACGACGTGTTCGACCCACAAGAAGGTGAGACCTTCGTCACGCAGCGCGAGAATGATCCGCGTGAGTTCGGTGACCTCGCTGTCGCTGAGCCCGCCCGCCACCTCGTCGAGGAGCACGAGTGAGGGGGCACCCGCAATCGCGCGCGCGACTTCCAAGCGCTTGCGATCGAGGAGGCGTAGTTGGGCCCCGGCGACGTTGGCGAGGTCCTTCATGCCGCATTGTTCGATGGCGTGGACGGCGCGTGCCTTGGCTTCGTCAGCGCGAAACCCGCCCGCCTGTTGGGCCGCCAGCAGGGCGTGTTCGAACACCGTGAGTCCGACGAAGGGACGTGGTATCTGGTAGGTCCGAGCAAGACCGAGTCGCGCGCGCTGATTCGCGGGCAAGAGCGTGACGTCTCGTCCATTAAACGTGATGGTTCCCGAGTCGGACCGGACGTCGCCGCCCACCATGGCGAGCATGGTGGTCTTACCGGCGCCGTTCGGCCCGACCATTCCGACGATGGAGCCTTGCTCAATGCGAAGGCTGACGTCTTCAGCGACAACCACCGACCCCAGACGCTTGTTGAGGCCTTGGATATCGAGTAGGGAGGGTTCGCTCAGACGGTCGCTCCGGCTATGACTTGAGGCGCACTCGCGACCGGGATGTTGGTGTGTCCGTTGTTCGTCACGACCACGAGCGCGTAACCAGACTGGGTGTTGCCGGTGCGCCACTGTCCACCGACCAACGGCGTCTTGGTGACGTTGGGCACGGGTCGCGTCGGTCCCCCCTGCCAGTCAAGCGGACCAACAATCGTGTTCAGCTTCAACGTGGAGAGCGCCGAGACGAACGCACTCTTGTTGTGTGCCTCGCCCGACTTCTTGAGCGTCGCGATGGCCACCTCGAAGAGCGCGTGCACGAAACCAATGGGTTGGGTCCACTGGTCCCCGGTTTGCTTCTCGTACGCGGCGGCGATGTGGGCGCAGTTCTGGCCCGTGAGCGAACTGACGAAGGGGTGCGTGGGTCCCCACCAATACTCGGTGCCGATGTTCACCGCGAGCGAACCGAGCGCCTGGGCCGAGCTCGGAAAGAGCATGGCCTTCGCGATGGTCGCGACCTTGGGAATGTAGCCCTGGGACGCCGCCTGCTTGTAGAACGTGATGAAGTCCGGTGGGATTGGCACGCCGGTCAGAATCTCGCAGTTTCCGTTGCGGAAGGCGGCGATCTGAGCGGTGAAATCCGTGGTCAAGTCGGCGTAACGGCCCGGGTCGTTGATGGTGTAACCGAGTGGCCTCGCAAAGGCCGGGAACCCGGTCGTGGTCGAAGCGAACGCGTCACCGTCGCTGTCGTTGGGCCAGAGTCCACCAATGATCTTGTTGTTCGGTACCGCACTCCAGATACTGGAATACACGGCCTCGATGTCCTCCAGACCCCAGAAGAAGTGGTACGTCCACTTGTACTTCGTGGTCGGGGTCGCACCGCGCCCGAAGAACCACGACTGCCACGGCGCGACGGTACTGATGCACGGTACCTGGTTCGCCTCGCACTGGTCTGACACCGGGTTTGTCGTATCGGGCGTCGAGGACACCAACATGATGTCGACTTTGTCGTTCTTGATCAGGTCTTCAGCCACGCTCGCGGCGGTCGCGTCGGTGGACTGACTGTCCTTCACGATGATCTCGATCGGATAGTTGATGCCCTTAATCGTGACACCCTTGGCCAAGAGCGACTTCAACGACGAAATCACGAAGGCGTCGGCCGCACCGAAGGGCGCGAGCGGCCCGGTTTCGGGACTGACGTAGCCAAATTTGATCGTCTTGCCCTTAGCGACCGCGGCGCCGGCCTGTTCCAGGTCGACCGCGCCACTGAGGCCCACGGCGGCGAGTCCGGCCAAGCCGCCCTGCAAGAGCGACCGACGACTCCATTCGCGCTCGGGCGTTAATTGCTCATTATTTTCGCGCATTCTAAACTCCCCCTGATCTAGAAACATCTTTGGCGAAACATATCACCGACGAAGAGCGAAATTAAGTCTTGATTTCAAAACTTTGCTTGCTATATGGTCGGCGTCTTGCAAGGATTGCGGTGCAACTCGCGACACGAGGTCACGCGTCAAATGAACGAGATCTGGCGGTATGGTGTCATCACTTAATTCCGAGGTAACGTGCGACACGTTGGAAGATTTCGATGACGTCCGGTGAATGATGGCAAGGGGGATGGATGACCACATATAAGACAGTGTTCGCGAGCCTGGACCACTACGAAAAAGGTGGTGTCGAGGTCATTAATGATGATCCCAAGAACTACGTATTCTCCAACATGTTCGAGGTCGCGAGCCAGGCCAAGCCGTGGGAGAAGGTGGCGATCGCGCGTAACCAGGAGTACGTCCTTGAAGCTATTCGAGCCGAAGGGACGTCGTCGTGGCGCGCGACCCCGCACGACGAGTTCGCGATCGTGGTTGACGGCGAGGTGGTCTTCGATCTGCTCGATCCCGAACAGGCCCACGTCGATCCCTCCTCGTCAGGATCGATCACCGTTGCCGGCGAGCCAGCGGGCAAGCCGATGGGAAAGATCACCGCGGGCCGCGGTCACCTGGCGCTGCTTCCCGCGGGCAAGTGTTACCGAATGAGTGCCCAGAAGCCTTCGGTCATCGTTCTGCAAACCATCCTCGGTCCCGAGACGGTCGAGCGCTGGTCACAAATCTGTCAGAAGTTCTAGAGAGAGGCAATAATCATGACGAACACCTCAACAGTGGTAAGCGAGGCACCCAACGAACATGGGTATCGGCCCTTCACCTTGGGTGGATTCCGCTTCGAGCGCGACGAGCACTTCGTGCACGTCCAGTGGCCGACCGGTCGACACGTGGCGGCGGCTGAGCCGTTCCTCAAGGCCCTCATGCGCGACGTCGCGTGGAACTTCTTTTACGGCACGGTCAATTTCGACTCCGTGATTGGGACCCTCAACCACTACGGCAACGTTGACCTGTTCGCGGGGCGTTTCAACGAGGAGTACCGCAAGGCGGAACTCGACCATTCCGAGAACTTCCCCCACGACGACATCAAGGCGACGTTCCAGGCAATGTTGGACGACTGGGTGAACGAGGACTTCGACCCCTTCGCGGCGCCCATGGAGACGGGTTCGGCCTACGGTGAGAAGTCCGGTTCCAACGCACCCGCGGTCACGCGCACGCGCATCGCCGCCAAACGGATGGTGGGACTTCCCAATGACGAGCCGCTGCGCAGCGACGAGTCGGGCTACCCGGTCAACCGCGCGTTCGCCGACGTCGACCAGACCGAGCCCAAGGTCGAGGTCAACGCGGGTTACGAGAACGAGGTGTCCGCGTTCAACTTCTTTGCCTATTTGTCGCGCAGCGACGTGACGTGGAACCCCTCGGTCGTGTCGGTCTGTCGTGACAGTCTGCTCTGTCCCACCACCGAGGAGTTCATTCTTCCCATCATCCACGGCAATGACCGAGTCGAGTGGTTCGTGCAGTTGAGCGACGAGATCATCTGGGAGGTGGAGGACCGCGAGACGGGAAAGCCCCGGGCCAAGGTGGTCATGAAGGCCGGCGACTGTGCGGCGATGCCCGCGGACATTCGTCACCAGGGCTACTCGCCTAAGCGCTCGATGCTGCTCGTGTGGGAGAACAATTCGGCTGAACTGCCGGGCCAGATCGCCCGCGGCGAGGCGCCCACGGTGCCCGTCACGTTTTAAGTGACCTTGTTGCGCCGCGGTCTTTATATCGGTGGCGCGTTCGTCGACGCCCTCGACGGCGCGACCCTCGACGTCCTTAACCCTCACGACGGATCGCTGCTCGCGGTCGTCGCCGAGGGGGGCGAGGCCGATATTGATCGAGCAGTGCAGGCCGCGCAAGGAGCGTTTCCCGCATGGTCGACTCTCGCGGCGGCCGAACGGGGCCGAGTCCTTCTTCGCGTGGCTGACCTGATCGAAGAGCACGCCGTTGAACTCGCCCGTCTCGAATCGACCGATACCGGACACCCACTGAAGGACACCACGGTGCTCGACGTGCCGCGCACCATCGCGACGTTCCGCTACTTCGGGGGCATGGCCGACAAGTACCAGGGATTCCTGCCGCCGGTGGAACCCGGCTTCTTGAACTACGTGCTGCGTGAACCCATCGGCGTCGTGGGTCAGATCGTCCCGTGGAACTTCCCCCTGATGTTCTGTGGATGGAAGCTCGGCCCCGCCCTCGCCGCGGGCAACACCGTGGTGATGAAGCCGTCTGAACTCGTGCCGCTCTCGACGCTTCGACTCTGTGAGTTGTTCGAGGAGGCGGGACTGCCCGCGGGGGTGCTCAACGTCATTCCCGGTTACGGGCAACGCGCCGGTGCGCGACTGGCGAGTCATCCCGACATCGGCAAGGTCAGTTTCACCGGTTCGACGGCGACGGGCCGGTCGGTGGTGACGGCGTCGGCGGGCAACTTGAAGCGACTCCAACTCGAACTCGGGGGAAAGGGCGCCAACATCGTCTTCGCGGACGCCAATCTGGCCGCCGCGGTGAACGGCTCGGCCTTTGCGATCTTTCACAATCAGGGCCAAGCGTGTATTGCTGGTTCACGACTCATCGTGCACGAGGCGATCGCCGACGAGTTCGTCGAACGTTTCATCACCCTCGCCGAATCAATCAAGGTCGGCGACCCTCTCGCCGCGGGCACCGAGATGGGTCCACTCACCTCGTCGTTGCACCGCGATCGAGTGATGAGCTACGTCGAGGTCGCCCGTGACGAAGGTGGCGAGATTCTCACCGGGGGCACACCGCCCGAGGACCCCGCGCTCGAAAAGGGCTACTACGTGCGCCCGACGGTGGTTCGCGCGAGGCCCGAAAGCCGGGTCTGTCAGGAGGAAGTCTTCGGTCCTTTCGTCACTGTCTCGACGTTTCGCGACGACGCCGAAGCCATGGCCCTGGCGAATTCGACCGAATACGGTCTGGGCGGTGGACTGTGGACCAGCGACCTTTCGCGCGCGCACCGAATGGCCAAGGCCATGAGGGCCGGCATGGTCTGGGTCAATAGTTATAAGCGGGTCAGTCCGGGTTCACCCTTTGGCGGTGTGGGCCACTCCGGTTACGGTCGCGAAATGGGATTCGAAGCCATGCACGAGTACACCGAGCCGAAGTCGGTCTGGATCAATGTCGACGCGGCGATACCACCCTGGTACCCCAGGTAGCGCGTGGCCGAGTTCACGTCTCTTTCGGACGCGATTGACCGTCACGTCCACGACGGTGACACGGTCGCCCTGGAGGGTTTCACGCACCTGATCCCCTTCGCCGCCGGTCACGAGATAATCCGCCAACGTCGCCGTGACCTGACGCTGGTGCGAATGACGCCCGACATTATCTACGACCAACTGATCGGCATGGGGTGTGCGAGAAAGATGATCTTCTCCTGGGCGGGCAACCCGGGTGCGGGGTCCCTTCACCGTTTTCGTGACGCCGTCGAACGCGGTCTACCGCACCCACTCGAGATCGAAGAACACAGCCACGCCGGGATGGCGACGCGCTACGCGACCAGCGCGAGCGGTCTGCCCTTTGGAATCCTGCGGGGTTACACGGGCACCGACCTCGCGTCGGTGACCAAGAACATCGCCTGGGTCACGTGTCCGTTCACCGGCGAACTTCTCGCCGCGGTACCGGCGCTCGACCTGGACGTCGGGGTCATCTGCGCCCAGCAGGCCGATCGCGAGGGCAACGTCATGCTCTGGGGGATCACCGGCGTGCAAAAGGAGACCGTGCTCGGCGCACGACGTTCGATCGTGCTGGTCGAAGAGGTGGTTGATTCGTTCTCACCTCACGTCAACGGTGTCGTGTTGCCCAATTGGACCGTCGACAGCATCGCCGTCGTGCCGTCGGGATCGTTTCCCTCGTACGCGCAGGACTACTCCGAGCGGGCGAACGGTTTCTACGCCTACTGGGAGCCCATCAGTCGCGACAACGAGGTGTTCCAGTCGTGGATGGGTGAACACGTGCTCGCGACGGAGAACCACGCGCAGTTCCTCACGTCACTCGACGCGCGCGAATGGGAGAGCAACGGTGACTAGCGTCCTCGACGCCGAGCTCGCCTGGACGAGCGACGAGATGATGGCGGTGGCGGCCGCTCGAGAACTCGCCGACGCCACCGTGTGCTTCGTGGGTATTGGACTACCGAGTACGGCGGCGAACCTCGCGCGCGCGACGCACGCGCCCCGGGCGGTGCTCATCTACGAATCCGGTTGTATCGGGGCCAAACCTGATCGCGTACCACCCTCGATCGGTGACGGCGTCCTGAGTCGCAGCGCCGACGCGGTCGTGGCGGTTCCCGAGATCTTCACCTACTGGCTCCAGGCCGGACGCATCGACGTGGGATTCTTGGGCGCGGCCCAGGTGGACCGGTGGGGCAACATCAACACGACGGTCGTGGGCGAGTACGGCGCGCCGAGCGTTCGTCTTCCGGGCGCGGGTGGGGCGCCGGAGATCGCGACCTCGTGTCAACGCGTGATCATCACCCTTCGTCACAGCCCGCGCGCCCTCGTCGAGAAGGTCGATTTCGTCACGTCCTTTGGACACGGGGACGGCTCGGGATCTCGCGAGCGACTCGGCCTTCCCGGCGCGGGACCGCAGGTCATCATCACCGACCTGGGCGTCCTTCGTTTCAACGACGACGACGCGCAGTTCGTGCTCACCGAGGTGCACCCTGGGGTCGAGGTGGACGACGTCATCGCCGCCACCGGTTGGAAGCTCCAGGTGGCGCCCTCGCTGCGTGAGACGCCACCGCCTCGTCGGGTCGAGTTGGACGCGCTTCGATCCTTCGTGAAGGGCTGAGATGGAGCCGTTCGTCTACGACGCGCTGGCGGGCCGCGTGGTCTTTGGCGTGGGGCGTCGACGCGAGATCGGTGACGAGGTCGATCGCCTGGGCCTCGAGCGCGTGCTGTTGATCGCTGACGGCTTTGACCTCGCGCTCGCGCACGAGATCCAAGAAGTGTTGGGCACGCGATGCGTGGGACTCTTTACCAAGGTCGCCCAGCACGTACCGGTCGCCCTCGCCGAAGAGCTCAGAAATCTCGCGACGTCAACCGGCGCCGAGGCGACGGTGACCCTCGGGGGAGGATCGGCGACCGGCTTTGGCAAAGCCGTCGCCCTCACGCACCGGATTCCCCAACTCTGTCTACCCACGACCTACGCCGGCTCGGAATTGACACCGATCTGGGGACTCACCGAGGGCGCGACGAAGCGAACCGGTCGCGACCTCGGGGTCCAGCCGGTCACGGTCATTTACGACCCTGAACTGACGCTTCAGCTTCCCGTCGCCATCGCCGGACCGAGCGCGATGAACGCGCTCGCGCACGCCGTCGAAGGACTCTACGGGCCCGGGGCCAATCCGGTGATGTCCGCGGTCGCCCTCGAGTCCGTGCGGGTGCTCGTCGAACACTTGCCGCGCATGAAACGCGACCCGCTCAACGTCGACGAGCGCTCGGCCGTGCTCTACGGCGCGTACCTGGCGGGCGCGGTCTTAGCGGTCGTCGGCACGTCGCTGCATCACAAGATCTGTCACGTACTGGGCGGGCTCTACAACCTCGACCACGGTCAGATGAACGCGGTCGTCCTACCCCACGCACTTCGCTTCAACGAACCGTCGATTCCTAACGCCTACGCGCGCCTTTCGACGGTGCTTGGTGGCGACGCGGCACGAGCACTCTATGACCTCGCGCGAACCCTCGAGACCCCGGCGAGCCTCTCGGACATCGGTTTTCCCGCGAATGGTATCGACGTCGCCGCACCGCTCATCGTCCAGGCGGCGGCGGACAACGTACGTTCGATCGACGTCGATCAGGCTCGTGCCGTGCTCGAGGCGTGCGTGCGAGGCGAGCGGCCATGAGCAACTCGTACATCGTTGACGCCGTGCGAACGCCGATAGGGCGCATCAATGGTGCGCTGTCCTCGGTGCGCGCCGACGACTTGGCCGCCGGCGTTCTCGCGGGTCTTTGGCAGCGTCACGAGATTGACTACGTCGTTCTCGACGACGTCATCATGGGCAACGCCAACGGGGCGGGCGAGGACAACAGAAACGTCGCGCGTATGGCGCTACTGCTCGCGGGTTTTGACACGACCGTGCCCGGGGTATCGGTGAACCGGTTGTGCGGGTCGGGTCTCGAGGCCGTCATTCACGCGAGTCGTGAACTCGCCACCGATGACGCACAGATCGTGGTCGCGGGAGGCGTCGAGTCGATGACGCGCGCGCCGTGGGTCCTGCCCAAGCCGGATCGTGCGTTCCCGCGCGAGAACGCCACCATGTTCTCGACCGCGCTCGGTTGGCGAATGGTGAATCCGCGCATGAACCCGCAGTGGACGGTGTCGCTCGGTGAGGGCGCGGAGATCCTGGCGGACGAGTTTTCGGTAACGCGCGAGGAGCAGGACGTCTTCGCCCTGGCGAGTCACGACAAGGCCGCCAAGGCCTGGGCCGCGCAGCGCTTCGCGAGTGAGATCGTTGGTGTGGCCGGCGCTGAACTGGACCGAGACGAGTGCGTGCGCGCCGACGCGACGCTCGACTCCCTATCGCGACTGAAGCCGGTCTTTCGCGCCGACGGCACCGTGAGCGCGGGCAATTCGTCACCCATGAATGACGGGGCCGCGGCGCTATTGATGATGAACGAGTCGGGACTGCGCAGCACCGGAGCGACGCCAATGGCGCGCGTGGCCTCGCGCGTCGTTAGCGCCCTCGAACCGCAACGGTACGGACTCGGACCGGTCGAGGCGTCGGCGCGGGCCCTCGCGCGCGCGGGCATCACCTGGAAGGACCTCGCCGTCGTGGAACTCAATGAAGCATTCGCCGCCCAGTCCCTCGCCTGTCTTCGCTCGATGCCCGAGCTCGATCCGCGAATCGTCAATCCCAACGGTGGGGCGATCGCGATCGGACATCCCATTGGGGCCTCGGGCGCGCGCATCATGACGACGCTCGTGCACGAGCTCGCCCGGCGAGGCGGGGGTTGGGGACTCGCCACGATGTGCATCGGCGTCGGCCAGGGGATAGCGGTCGTACTCGACGCGAGGTAGCGTCAACGAACACGCCAAGGAGGACCATGGTTTCGAAGATTACGCCCAAGGAGCATCTCGAGGAGGTGCTCGCGAGTTACGCCCGGTGCGAGGACGATCGACTACGCGAGATCATGTCGGCACTGACGACGCACTTGTTGTCGTTCGTCGAGGAGACGAAGTTGACGCGCGACGAATGGATGACGGCCGTACAGTTCCTCACGGCGACGGGTCAGAAGTGTGACGACGTGCGCCAGGAGTTCATCTTGCTGTCCGACGTCTTGGGCGTGTCGATGTTGGTCGAGATGATCAATCAAAAGCCCACCGACGCCGCGACCGAACCCACGGTGTTGGGACCCTTTTACGTGCCTGGCGCGCCCGAGCTGTCCATGGGTGATTCGATCGCGATCGAGGGCGACGGAGGTGAATCCTTGACGTTGCGAGGAATGGTTCGTGACGCGAAGGGATCGCCCATCGAGCGCGCGCACCTCGAGGTGTGGCAGACGTCGCCCGAGGGCTACTACGACGTGCAAGATCCCTCGATACCGCCAATGAGTTACCGGGGCAACTTCACCACGGGCCCCGACGGTTCGTTCGTGGTTCGCACGGTGCGACCGGTGGACTACCGGATTCCCACTGACGGCCCGGTGGGCGACCTGCTCAAGGCCACGGGTCGCGAGTCGTGGCGTCCCGCGCACACGCACTTCATGGTGAGCTGTCCAAACTACAAGACACTCATTACGCACGTGTTCGACGCCGGCTCCGCGCACCTGCACGCTGACGCGGTCTTTGGCGTGCGCGAGAGTTTGGTGCTGCCAATGGACCAGGCCGAGACGACTTTCGACTTCGTGTTGGACCCCGCCGACGAGTAGTTGGTTCGACAGATTACTGGCCAGTAAACGTGCTTGACGGCTTGCTCGTGGGCAGCAATGATTGGACTAGTACGTACATACGTGCCGCTTTTAAAAGCTCGAAAGGGCAAGGGGGAATTATCGATGAACAATGAACTAGGGGGACTCAACGCGGGCCGTGCGTGGCGCGTTTGGGTGACGAAACATCCGATTGGTGCCGCGCTGTTTGCGGGTCTCGTCGGCGGACAGATCGCGACGCTCTGGGGGATGTGGTTCCAGGGTGTGGGACTTCCTCCGCTGAACTGGCCGCTCACCAACGGCGTGACCATTGACCCGAAGGGTTCGTTCGTCGCGCAGTTCGCGATCGGAGGTTTCTTTCACGCGCTCGACTGCGTGATCTTTGCCTTGATCTTCGCGCTGTTCATCTTTCCCGCGCTGGGCAAGGTGGTCAACTCGGGGATGAACATGCTAAAGGCACTCGGCTTTTCGATGGTGCTCGCGACGATCTCGTGCGCGTTTCTTGTGCCCTTCGTGTACTACAAGGGTTACCACGTCGGCTTTGGTGGCGTGGGCTACGGCGGATGGAAGCTGGTGTTCGCGATCTATCTCTGGCACGCGCTCTATGGCGTGAACCTCGGTGCGATCTACAACCCGTTGGCGCTGGACGACCCTGCGCTGAAGTAGCTGGTGCGTAACGTGGTGTCGCGGCGAAGGTGGTGCCGCGACACCACGTCAGCGCCTTAAGGACGCGTCAACCGCGTCGCTACGAGGTGGCGACGAAGGCGGTCACGTGATTGGCCGTCGCCACGAGCAAGAGTCCGTCGCCGAGTGAGGGCGTCGGGAAGTGATTGATGAGCGGCCCGACGACCGCGCTTTGTCGAGTGGCGCCCGTGGCGGGTTCGAGTCCGTAGAGCACGCCGTCTTGTCCGATCGTCCACACGAGGCCCGCCGCGTAGATCGGCGGACCGGTACTGACCGGGTTCTGCCACACCACGTGCAGCTCGGTGCCGGGTCCCACGCGAAGCGCCACGAGTCCGCTCTCGCACGGTAGGTACAGAACCGAGCCAACGGTGGCGCTGCCGCCGTCGACGTTGGCGCTACACACGCCGAGCGACGACAGTTCGTGGCCAACGCCGCCCAGGTGGGCTCGGTTGAGCAGGTAGGCGATTCCCGACTTGCCCGCGATCACGAGGCGGTTCGCGCCGAGCAGGATCGGCGCGCTCGACATGTCGAGGTCGGCCGCGTTGTTGGCCGCCCAGTTGCTCGGCGCGAAGTACTGGATCAGGCGCATGTTGGCCGTGAGTTCGAGCACGCCGTCGCTGTCGTCGTAGCGCTGGCCCGGGGTGTGCACCGAGCCGTTGCCCGTACTCACCCAGACGTGGCCCGAGGCGTCGATCACCGGGGCCGCGCCACCCATCCAGACGGCGCCCTGACTCTTGCCCCTGGCGGCGTCGACCGTGAAGGTCGACTGGGTGGCGCCGTCTTCGGCCACGGCGATGACTCGACCCTGGTACGCGGCACAGTCGCCGTAGTTCCCGCCCAGGGCGATCACCACTCGACCCTGGCTCAGCGCGAGTCCCGCTCGCTCGAGCAAGGCCGCGGGGTCGGCGCCCGGGGGGTCAATGACGCGGCGCATCATCGGCGCGCCAGTCGCGAGGCTCAGTCCCACCAGGACGTGGTGAGCGGTGTTGGCGAGGAATTCGTCGGCGACGACGAATAACTCGCGTCGCGCGGGATCGATCACCGGTGTGCCGGTGATGCCGACGTCGGGCACGATGTCCCCGCACGGCAGCGCCGACGAAGGCACCGGCGGGGCGAGTTGACGCGACCAGAGCACTCGGCCATTCGTCGCCGAGAGTGCGTAGACGTAGTTGGTCTCGGTCGCGACGTAGACGTCGTTTCCTTCGACCAGTGGTTCACCGTAGAGTTCGCCGTTGAGCGACGGCGACGTCCAGCGCGACGAGTCGGTGTCAACGCTTCTGACACCTCGCGCGACGCCCGAGCCCGCGGCGTCACCGTGATAGACGGTCCACGTTTCCGGCGTCGCCGACTGCGCGGGCGTCACCATCCATGGCGCCCAACCCGCGCTCGCCACGCCGGCCGCGCCCAGGGCGAGGGCCAACACAAGTCGCGGTCGAGGGGCTCGAAGTCGGGGTATGAGTGGCACACTACTGGAAGCGATGGCCAAAGAGAACGAGAGCTACTTGAAGCGAAAGTGGACGAAGACTCGCCCGAAGTTGTGTGAGTCCTTCTCGACTCGGTCATAGAGGACCTTGATCTCTTTTTGCTCGAGGAAGCGCAGTACCCTTTTCTTTAACTGGCCGCTGCCCTTGCCGGGGATGATCTCGACGAGACGGACCTTCTTGTCAATGGCGTCGTCGATGACCGCACGCAGGGCGCGCTCGATGTCGTCGCCCCGGTTGTAGATGTCGTGCAGGTCGAGCGTGAGTTTCACGCCGCGCGGTCACGACTCGGTACAAGCACGGCGCGACTTAGAAATCGTCGGGGATCATCGTGGTGATGCAGAAGGGGTGACCAGCCGGATCGATCAGTACCCGCCACGAGTCGGGATTGGGTTGGGTCGACGCCTTGGTCGCGCCGAGCGCCAGCGCGCCCTCCTCGGCGACGTCGAGGTCCTTGACCGCCAACTCGAGGTGCAACTGCTTGGGTACCGCGCCCTCGGGCCATTGGGGCGCCACGTGGTCCTTCACGAGTTGGGTCGAAATGCCCACGCCGGGACCCTTTAAGGCGACGAACTCCTCGGTCGCGAAGACCTGTTCGTAGCCGAGGAGTTCGCGGTAAAAGTCGGCGAGACCTTGTGGGTCCTGGGTGTCGAGCGAAACTACGGCGAGTCGTCCAATGGATGTCATGGGCTCACTCTAGGACACGCGGGTACTGAAAGGGCTCGTCGGTTTGTTGGGCCGCCTGGACTTGGCGACGAAACTGGGCGACCGTGATCGCTTCCTTGGCGCGGATCAGCACCGGCGTACGTTCGGTGTACTGGTAGTTCTTCACGTGCTCCTCGTACTCGATGAAGAACGAACCGAGGGGATCGAGCGGGCGCTGGAGGGACTGGGTCGCGATTTCCTGGTCGAGTCGGTCGAGTCGCACCAGGGCCCCGGGGTCGCTGAGGTCGCGGATGTCAAAGGCGGCGCGCGTCTGGTCAAAGGCGAGCATGCCCTTCTCGGTTCGAACGAGCACCGTCGTCCACCCGTCGTCCGAACCGACCGACCCGACCGCGATGTCCGCCGCGCGTCCCATGAAGTCGGCGCACTCGTCACAGCCCGTGAGCGCCGAGTGGTGAAAGTTCTTTATCGGTTCGTCGAGGGCGATCGCCCCGTCGACGTACTCGACGATGAGCCGACCCCGGGTGACGTCCACCTTGCTCACGCGCCTCAGGTCGATGCCGCGTTGCAGTTCCAGGTCGCCCAGGATCAGGCTCTCGTAGTCGAAGTTCTTCGTGCACATCAGCGCGATCGAGAGCGTGACCGCGTCGACGCGGTGATCACCGGTGGGCCAGCGGTGTGACTGCATGGCCCGCAGCCCCTCCACCGCGCACGGCGTCGCGACGACCGCGATGCGGGGTTTGGCGGGAAGTTGGTACTTCTTCAGGTTGAGTTCGGCGAGCACCATGGTCTGGTTGTAGAACGAACCCGAGGTCGCGCGAAGTTCGGCGACGGTGGTGGCGATCGTCGCCACTCCCTTCCAGGGGGTGGCGGGGTCGGTCGAGGGTTTCGAGACCAGTGCCCCGTCGATGGCGCCGTTCTTCAAGAGCGCGGCCAACAACGCGGTGACCGCGCCGCCGTCCTGGGCGTCCTCGTTGCGACTCGCGCCGCGCACGCTGTACGCGCCGAGCACCCGACCGAGCCCGAAGCCCGGATCGACGCCCTCGAGGTTGAAATACGGATCGGCCGAGTCGGGTTTGGTGATGATCTGCACGGGCGTGGCGACCGGTTCGCGCGTCGTTGGCGCCGTCGCGGGTGGCCAGGTCGCCTCGTAGCGCAGTCCCGCGCGTGGACAGAAGTCCCAGCACAGCGAACAGCCCGTACACATCTTGACCAGTTCGGGCAGGTTCGTCAGCTCGTTGACGCCAATGGAATTCGACGGGCAGACCGCCACGCACGTGCCGCACTCGATGCAGCGATCCGCGTCGATGACCCCCGCCGCCAACTCCCAGAACCACGTCTTGCGCGGGGCTTCGGTGATCTCGTTCATCTCCTCGCGAAGCGGGTGACCCTTCACGACGGTCTCCCGTTGAGAATCGTGCGCAGTTCGCTCGGATTGGTTCGTCTCGACCAGGTGGTAAAGGTCTCGCCGTCGTGATGCTGTTCGTCGTAGGCTCGCGCGGCGTTCATGATCGCGTCCTCGAGTTGACGCGCGGGCAGCGCACCCTCGACCCAGTTGAGAAAACCCGCCTCGGGACCGAGCGCCCCGCCGAGACCCACGTCGTAGGCCTCTTCTAATTTGTAGTCGTTCTTGTGCACCGCGCCGCGCAGACCAATGTCGGCGATCTGGGGTTGGGCGCACGAGGCGGAGCAACCCGAAAGGTGAATACGCAGTGGCTGAGTGCGTAGGGGACTCTCGGGGCGAAGTTCGTCGAGGCGCGCGTCGAGACGTTTGGCGAGCTGGACTGCGCGTTGCTTGGTCTCGGTGATCGCGTAGCGACAGAACTCGTTTCCGGTACAGGCCACGACGCCGCGGCTGAAGGGGCCCGGGTGCGGGCTGAACTTCACCATCAACGCCTCGTCGAGCAGTGCTGATATCCGCGATTCGGGTACGCCCGAGAGGATGAAGTTCTGGTCGACCCCGAGGCGCACGTGGCCGTCACCGTAGGTGTCGGCGAGTCGGGCCGCCTCGACGAGTTCGAGACCGGTGAGACGACCCGCGGGCACGGCGCAACCCACGTAGAAGAGTCCCTCTTGGACTTGGGGGTGCACGCCCACGTGGTCGCGACGAGAGCCCGTCGTGAGTGGCGTCGCGCCCGCGCGAGGATCGAAGTTGAGTCGCGTCAGAAGTTCGGCGCGAAATCCTTCGGGCCCGAGTTCTTGGACGAGGTAGCGCATGCGCGAGACTCCCCGGTGCTCGCGGTTGCCCAACTCGGCGTAGAGCTGGGCGATGGCGCGCGCGGTCTCGACGGCCTGGTCGGGGCGGATGAACAGGTCCAGGTCCGAGGCGAGGCGCTCACCGTCCGAGAGCCCACCGCCCACGCGAACGTTAAAGCCGACCTCGTCACCCAGGCTCGCCGGCCACAGGGCGATGTCGTTGATCTCCACGCGTGAACAGTTCTCGCTGCAACCCGAGATAGAGATCTTGAATTTCCTGGGTAGGTTCGCGTAGGTGCGGTTGCCGGTGAAGAAATCGGAGATTGCCGTGGCGACGCGCAGTGAGTCGACGAGTTCGTGCGGGTCGACCCCGCTCACCGGACAACTGGTCACGTTGCGCGCGCAGTCACCGCACGCCTGGACCGAGGTGAGACCCACGCGGGCGAACCGTTCCCAGATACGGGGGATGTCGGCCAGGTGCAACCAGTGCAGCTGCACCGTCTGGCGCGTCGTTAAGTCGCAGTAGCTATTGCCGAACAGGGGGTGGTCTTCGGGGCCGCGACCGTAGGCTTCGGCCGAGAGACCGATTTCGCGCGCCTGGGCCGAGGTGAGCACCCCGCCCGGCACCTTCACGCGCATCATGAACGCGTCACCACCCTGACGCTGGGGATAGACGCCCACCCACTTGAGTCGTTCCACCTCGCCCGGCACCGCGTTCAACGCGTCGACGCCGTCCTTGGCGTAGGTGTTGATGAGGGCGGCCGCGACCTCAAAGGGGTGGCGGCGCAGTTTCATGAGCTCGGTGTCGTTGAGTTCACCGATGCTGCGGTAGGGAGTGAGGAAGGGAATCCCTTCGACGTGGGCACCGTCTAGGCCAAGCCCGTAGGGGTCGTCGTGGGTGTCGCGCCGGCTCACGGGACGCTCCACGGGTGCGAGCAGATCGTCAACGAGTCGTCGGTCGTGCTTCCAACGAGCCAGAAGTCGCGAAAAGACCGTAATGCCATAGGTTCGACTATAGATGACTAAATTAGTCGTAAATCCAAGAATTCTGAGGACTTTCTGCGACGAGGCCACGAACGACGCGACGGTGGGGCGCGGTCGCGGCGGGCCAACCCGCGGTCTTCGTGAACTGCGCGTATCGACGAGATGAAGTGACGTCGAATGAATTTGGCCGCCGTCACTGCGCTCTATAAGGTGTTCGTCTGGTCAGCGCGACGCTTCGACGAAGGGAGTTGCCTATGAGTAACCGTGACGGTGGTGGCGAGATCGTGCGCGCGGCGCTCGTTCAGACCAAGTGGACCGGCGACAAGCAGTCAATGATCGAGGCGAATATCGCCCTCGCCCGTCGAGCGGCCAGGGAGGGCGCCCAGGTCCTGTGTTTCCAGGAGCTCTTCTACGGGCCCTACTTCTGTCAGGTCCAGGACCCCGAGTACTTCGCCTACACCGAGACGATCCCCGGTCCTACGACCGACGTCATGTGCGCACTCGCCAAGGAGACCGGCATGGTGCTCGTGGTGCCGGTCTATGAGAAGGAACAAGAGGGCCTCTTCTATAACACGGCCTTCGTGGTTGACGCTGACGGTACGTACCTCGGCAAGTATCGAAAGCATCACATCCCTCAGGTGAAGGGCTTTTGGGAGAAGTTCTACTTCCGTCCGGGCAACCTCGGCTATCCCGTCTTTGACACGGCCGTTGGCCCCATTGGTGTCTACATCTGTTACGACCGACACTTTCCCGAAGGGTGGCGCGCGTTCGGACTCGGGGGAGCACGGATCGTCTTTAACCCTTCGGCGACGAGTCGGGGGCTGTCGATGTACCTGTGGAACCTGGAGCAGCCGGCGGCGGCGGTCGCCAACGAGTACTTCGTGGGGGCGATCAACCGCGTCGGCGTTGAGGAACTGGGTGACAATGACTTCTACGGTTCCTCGTACTTCGTCGATCCCCGCGGGCAGTTCGTTGGCGACGTGGGATCAGACAAGGACGATGACCTGATCGTGCGCGATCTGGACATGTCGACCCTCGCCGAGGTACGCCACACCTGGGCCTTTTACCGTGACCGGCGACCCGAGAGTTACGGGTCCCTCGTAGAGCCGTAGGTCGACCGACAAGGAGAAGCCATGACAGTACTCATCAAGGGCGGTACGGTCGTCAACGCCAGCGGTCCCTTCGCCGCCGAGGTGCTCGTGGACGGCGAGAGCATCGCGGGACTCGCGAAACCCGGCTCGTCGGCGGCGATCACCTGGGCCGAGAGCGCGACGAGCGTGCTCGACGCGACGGGCACCTACGTGATCCCCGGGGCGATCGACGCCCATACCCACATGGAGATGCCCTTCGGGGGTACCTTCTCGGTCGACACGTTCGAAACCGGCACGCGCGCGGCGGCCTTTGGCGGCACGACGTCGATCATCGACTTTGCGATTCAGT
>JBEKWQ010000003.1:0-24579 GCA_049512875.1 Acidimicrobiales bacterium | reverse complement strand
GGCGGCGAGCGTCGCGGACTGATTGGTCGCCGAAAGCGCAGCCGAGAGGGTGAGCACGAGGACACCGTCGCAGCCATCGGATTTGGCGCGCTCGTAAGCGGCCTGGAACGCGCCCGGTGACGGCGCGGCCGTTTCGGGCAGGGTCTTGGAACTCTTGCACTTGGCCCAGAACGCCGAAGGGGTCAGGTCGACCCGGTCCACGTACTCCTTGTCGCCGAAGCGAATCGTCAGCGAGACGATGTCGATGTCGAGTCGACGAGCCACGTCCTCAGGCAAGTCGCAGGCGCTGTCAGTCAAAACGCGAATCCGAGTCATGGCCCTCCCTAGAACTGCCTAAGCCTTTCATCTTTCGAGGTGCGGCGCGAAATTCCGTAGTGCGAGATCAGAACCACCGCTGCGTAACTCGCAAAGCCCAGTACCAATGACACCAAAAAACGTGCGATCAAGCGAATTCCGTGGTCCCAGGTGGGCGCGGCGTAGACGAGGGCCATCACGAGCGCGGCCACGAGCGAGGCGCGCAGGCTACGACGAACGTGTATTGACCAGATGGTCGAGACGATATTGACGTGGTGCCGAGCGAGTACGTAGACCGCGACGAAGGCGGCCGCGGTGTAGGCGATTGAGACGCTCGAGGTCAGACCCGCGATGGAATGGCGACCGAGCGCGACGCACAGAGCGATCGTCAAGCCGTTCTGGAGAACGTAGAGGTAGAAGACTTCACGGGCGCGTTGCATTGCCTGGAGTCCACGCACGCAAAGTTGGAACAGAGTGAATCCCGGAAGACCAGCGGCGAGGATCGCGAGCACCGTTCCCGCCGAAAGTCGGTGAGTCGCGTTGGCGTGATTGAGCATGATTCCCACGATGGGCTGAGCGAGGATCACGAGCACGAGGGTGCAGGGGATGATGATTACGAGAGACTGTCGAAGTCCGAAGCGGAGGCGTTCGCTCAAGCCGGCGTAGTCCTGCGCGGTGGCGAGTCCGGCGAGTTGTGGCGTGAGAGATCCGAGTACCGAAACGACGACAACCGCGTACGGCATCTGCATGAAGGACCAGCCGTAGGTGTAGGCACTGACCGGTCCGTTCCCCCCGATTCCAAACGCGTAAGCGAGGACAACGTAGAGCGACACCTGATTCGCCAGGACGACCAATAGAGTCCAGCTTCCCAACCTTCCCACCGCCCGCACCGCAGGGTCGTGTCGATTGAAGCGAAAGGAGAGTCGCCAGAGTTCGCTTCGAGCGAGCGAAGGAAGAAGGCAGAGGAACTGCACCGCAACGCCCAGCGTCGTGCCCAGTCCGAGCCACAAGAGGTCCCGCGAACCTTGGAGGGTGCTGAGTGTTGGTGTCGGGTCGACCGCGTGGAACCAGACCAAGACTGCGATGCAGACGATGTTGTTCGCGACCGGCACCCACGAGGGTGTACCAAAACGATGGCGAACGTTGAGCAGTGCGGTGGCGATGCCGATGACGCCGTAGAAGAAGATCTGCGGCACGAACCATCGGAGTAGCGACGTCGCCACGATGCGCTGTTGGTGCAGCGTGGCGATCGAACGCTGTGTATCGGGGTGCTGTAAGAGGGTGAAACCGTCGATGATCCACGGCGCCGCGACCCACGCGAGCGCCGACGCGACGACGAGCACCAAAAGGGCTCCGGTGATCACACTGGAGATTGACTTCCACGCCTTGCGCTCACCATCGAGGGCGAGCCGTTCGACGAAGACCGGTATGAACGTTGCACTGGCGATGCCGCCGAGCACGAGGTCGAACAACATGTTGGGGATGGTGTTGGCGAGGTTGAACGCGTCGGCGATCGGGGTGAATCCGAGGACCCACGCAAGCACGAGCACTCGTAGCAATCCCGTGAGTCGAGAGACGAGCGTCCCACTCGCCATGGACAGGGCGCGCGAACCGTGCGTCGACGTGGTGCTCATCGCGCGTGGCGCCCCTTGGGAGTACGCCGATACGTGCGCACCCACCAATAGGCGAGGACCAGAAGGGAGGCGAGAGTAAGGAGGTAGCCCACAACCGAGTTGCCGGCGATACGAACCTGGATGGCGGTACGGGCAAGAACGACCTGGTCATTGGGTGTGGTGACGACGATCTGGAGGGTGAGATCGCTGCCACGGTGGTTGGAGGTGGGAATCCGAAGGGACTTCGTCGGCGCGTCGAGGGTCACGACTTGCTGGTCACCTTTGGGAAAACTGAGCCGGTCGGTGATGAGATGCACCACGGCGGTGACGGAATAGCCGGCCCGATTGAGCACGGTGACGGGTAAAGCGGTACCCGGCCCGGCGAGGGTGATGGAACTCTGATCAACCGAGAAGTTTCCCAATTGGTCGTTGAGTGCCGCTTGGGCGTTGTCGATGGCGTTTTGCCGGGCCGGAGGTTCGCCGATCACTTCGGACTGGGCCACCGCGACGCTGAGCGTGTTCGAGACTGGCGCTGACGAAATCGCTTGGTTGAAGGAACTGATCTGACCAATGGCGAAGAAGAGCGACCGTACGTTGCCCGCTGACCACGTCGAGGATGCGGCAGTCACCAAGTTGCGAGTTTTCGGCGCGTTATTCGTGCCAACTAACGATGAACTGAACGAAGGGGAGAGGCTCGACGCGATGGCGAAGGGACTCGAATCGAGGCCGTTGAGCAGATCGTTGACGAACGCGGCCGAAGCCCTGGTGGGCGACATCTCGACGACCACCGATCGCTGCGAAGGGGCGTTTGGCTCTTCGAAGTGCAAGAAGGCGAGCGTATTGAGGGTGAGTACGGCGCGAAGGTCCGGCGTGATCGAAGCGTCATTGACGAGTTGGTCGAGCGGCCCGTCCACGGCGAGGACCGTCAATGAAGGGACGCCCGGTACGTGAAAGGGCGCACCCCAATCGAGGGTGGTGGAGGGTTGGAGCGCGAGCGACGATTCGTGTACGACGACGTCGCCGACGTGAGCGGCGGCGAGCGCCTTCATATCGGCGAGCGTGACCGCACCGTTGAGCACGATCGGACTGTCGGCGTAGCGTCCGGTGACCTGTCGAAGGAGCGAGGTCGAGAGGGAGAGTTGTTGACCCACCTGGGTTGTGAGTCCATTACTCACGAGTCCGGCAAAGTCGATATTGGCGGGGGGTGCCGCGACGCCCCGGTGCAGGGGACTCGCGAGCGCCTTGTCGTACGCGGCTCGAAGGGCGATGTCCTGGCTGGTCTCAGAAGATTGAAGTGCGCTGAGCGTTCGGTAGTCCGCCGTAATCGTGACGGGGGTTTGATCGTGGTTGGCGATGGCTCGAAGCACGCCGGTCGCGACGGCGGGGTGTTTCAAGGACGGGGGTTCGACGTCCTCGATGATGTCGACGCGAAGCGGGCGCTCTATCGAGCCGGTTTGAACACTCAGTAGCGACCAGGTGGTCTGGGTGCTGTTGAGGGTGCTCAGAGAGTAGCTGATCGGATAGACCCCGTCGCAATTGGCACCCGTGCAGTCAAGGTGGAGTCGAGCGACGCGGTTCTCACAATCAGCGTCGGACTTGCCGGGTGAGGCGGAAAAGAGCGTGATGCCGAATGTCGCGCGATCATGAGCGAGACAGGTGATCGTGAAGTTGCCGGTGGTGGAAATCGACGAGCCGGTCTCGCCCGTTCCACTGATGATTGGAGCCAGTTGGGACCGCGCAATGACGCGAGGATAGAGTGAGACTTGCGCGGTGACCACTTTGCCTGGATTGGCGAAACGTAGCGTGGTCTCAAAGCGACCCGATCCACGTGCCGAGAGCAGGACCACCGGATTCTGGTGCACGACAACGAATGATGCCGTCGATTCAGCGTGCGCGGCCATGGGCCACGTCACCGTTGCGAGGCTGAGGAGTACGACGCTAAGCGCCCGCCACCAGGTCGAAAATCGGTGGAACATGCTGGTACAGGCTACCTTCGGTTCCCCACGAAGTCTGACGCCACTACCCTTCATTCGCAATGACTTCTTTTGAACAGGTACACGATCGATTAAGTGAGGTCGCTCACTTGTCAGCTCCCCTCGCGCGAGTTTTTGCCGCGGCGGGTTACTCGCTCTACGCCGTCGGCGGTTCGGTTCGTGACGCCATCCTGGGTGAAGAACGAGGTGATGCCTATGAGATTGACTTCACCACCAACGCTCGTCCCGACGACATCGTCCGCTTGATGACGCCGGTGTGTTCGACCTTATGGGAACAGGGCCGGGCGTTCGGTACCGTCGGCGGTGTAATTCGTGAGAACGGCGTGAGAGCGGAGATCACGACGTTTCGCTCAGAGGAATACGTCGATCATTCTCGAAAGCCTTCGGTGACTTGGGGAGACTCCCTCGAGGCCGATCTCAGTCGTCGCGACTTCACGATAAACGCGCTCGCCCTGGACGTCGTGGCCCTCGAGGAGCAGACTTTCGAAGTCCAGACGCTCTTTGACTTCCACCACGGTTTTGATGATCTACACGAGCGTCGTCTTCGCACCCCCATCGATCCCGAAATTCTCTTCGCTGACGACCCGCTTCGTATGTTGCGTGCCGCTCGCTTCGCCGCTCGCTTCAATCTGTCTATAGACCCGTCGATCGAACGTGCGGCCGCCGAAATGGCCGAGAAACTCACCATCGTGTCCGCCGAGCGGATTCGCGGTGAATTAGATCTGTTGATGTTGACCGAGCAACCGTCCGTCGGTCTCGACTTCATCGTCCGTACGGGGCTCGCCGACCATTTCTTTCCTGAACTGCCGAAGTTGCAACTGGAGCAAGACCCGATTCACCAGCATAAAGACGTCCTCAAGCACACGTGGGCCGTGGTCGACAAGACGTCGCCGTCGTTGGTGTTGCGCCTCGCCGCACTGTTTCACGACATCGGCAAACCTGCGACGAGAGCGATCACCGACGAGGGCGTGACCTTCCGATTCCACGAGGTCGTGGGGGCCAAGTTGACGAGAAAGCGAATGGCCGCCTTGAGGTACTCCCAGGAGGTCATTGACGAAGTGGCAACCCTGGTCGAACTCCATCTGCGCTTTCACACCTACAAGATGGGTTGGAGTGACAAGGCGGTGCGTCGCTACGTGCGAGACGCGGGACCGCTCCTCGAGGAACTCAATGAGCTGACGAGATGCGACTGCACCACTCGCAACGAGAGAAAAGCGGCGGTCCTCGCAGCGAGGATGGACGAGTTAGAACGACGGATTCAAGAGCTCCGCGAACTCGAGGACCTGAGTCGACTTCGACCGGCCTTGGACGGCGTGGCGGTCATGGAGGTCCTCGACATCGGGCCCGGTCGGGCGGTCGGGCACGCGCTCGACTTCTTGATGGAGATACGGCTCGACGAGGGTGAGATCAGTCCCGAGGACGCGACAGCGAGGCTTCGGGCGTGGTGGCAAACCCAGTCTCGCTAGGACTGAACGCACTGTGACGATCTAGTCTTGAGGACCTCGATCACGCCCGTGACCGGGCATTTCGTTGTTCCGGGGGTCAGGCGAGGTTTGGCGCAACGTCGTTGGCGAACTCCTCGACCATTCTGTGGGCTACGTCGTCGTGGTACTGAACCGGGGGCGACTTCATGAAGTACGCCGACGGTCCCACGACGGGTCCGCCGATGCCGCGGTCCAGGGCGAGCTTGGCGCAGCGAACCGCGTCGATGATCACGCCCGCCGAATTCGGCGAGTCCCACACTTCCAACTTGAGCTCGACGTTGAGGGGTACGTCACCGAAGTTTCGACCCTCCATGCGGATGTAGGCCCACTTGCGGTCGTGCAGCCACGGAATGTGGTCACTCGGACCGATGTGGACGTCATCGGGGTCCATATTGTTGATCTCGAGCTGGGAGGTCACGGCCTGGGTCTTGGAGATCTTCTTGGACTCCAGACGCTCTCGGTCGAGCATGTTCTTGAAGTCCATGTTTCCGCCAACGTTCAGTTGGTAGGTGTGGTCGAGCGTCAGGCCGCGGTCTTCGAAGAGACGTGCGAGCACGCGGTGCACAATCGTCGCGCCGACCTGACTCTTGATGTCGTCGCCAATGATCGGGACACCAGCGTCGGCGAATTTCTTGGCCCATACGGGGTCTGAGGCGATGAACACGGGAATGGCGTTGACGAAGGCGACGCCGGCGTCGATCGCCGCCTGAGCGTAGAACTTTTGAGCGTTCTCGGAACCGACCGGAAGATACGAGACGAGCACCTGGGCCCTGGTTTCTCGCAAGACCTGGGCGACGTCGACCGGTTCGTAGGCTGACTCTTCGATGACGGCGCGGTAGTACTTGTTCAACCCGTCCATGGTCGGACCGCGCTGAACGGTAACCCCGAGCGTGGGGACGTCCGCGAACTTAATCGTGTTGTTCATTCCGCCCTCGATGGCCTTGCCGAGGTCGCTGCCGACCTTGGAGGCGTCGACATCGAAGGCAGCCACGAATTCGAGGTCACTGACGTGATAGCCGCCCAGTTCGACGTGCATCAAGCCAGGCACGTTGTCGCCCTGCTTGGCGTCCTTGTAATACGTCACGCCTTGAATAAGTGAACTGGCGCAGTTTCCGACGCCTGCGATGGCCACGCGAATCTTTTCCATGGCTTTCCTTTCCTACTTCGCCTCTTGGGCGAATGCCGTTTGGTTATTTCGTTCGGTGGCCAACATGCTGTCAATCCACGCGAGATCCAACTCGACACCATGAGCCGCGTGCTGCATCACGCTGCGCGCGTAGGGGTCGAGCTGTTCGTTGTTGGCGCCGGTTCGCACTTCGGCGAGTCGTCCAACGAGATCGTTACGGCGTCGCTCGAGTAGTCCGACGCGCAGACTAGGAGTCAAGTACTTCGCCAGTGCCATCCGCAAGGAGAAGTTCTTGCTGTCGTCCAGGGTGGCGGGGTCGGCCAGGAGCGAGACGAATTCCGCGCGACCACGTTCGGTGATGCGATAGACCTTGCGACCGCGGCGTCCGAGCCCTTGAGACGTGCGAAGTGAGCGCAGCGATGCGCGCTCTCCCGACAACGATCCGGTCGATAACGAACTGATTCGAGGCTCGTGGGTCATCACCGCCTCCACACAACCGTGTCGCTCGAGGCGGGCGAGAGCGGGATAAATGGAACCGAAAGAGACGTTCGCCGAGACGCCGAGGCGGTCGCGTAACTGCGTGCGAATCTCGTAGCCGTGGTGGTCGCGATCCATCAAGAGACCAAGAATGGCGATGTCTAACACGCGAAACATCATATCACTTCGATATATCGAACGCTACTGCGAGGCCGTGTGGCGCTCATACGCTCGAGGCGTGACGATCGGATCCATTTACTTATAGTATAAGAATAATTATGTCAACAGAAGCAATTGCGAGTGGATCGCCGTCGAGCGGAGTCCTCAGCCGACGGCGCCGGATTGGGGTGTTGCTCATCTGTTCGATGAGTCTGCTCGTCGTCAGCTTGGACGTGACCATCGTGAACGTGGCGCTGCCTTCGATTGGCCGAGACTTCCACGCCTCGTTGTCTGGCTTGCAGTGGACGGTTGACGCGTACACCTTGGTGCTCGCGAGTTTCTTGATGTTGTCAGGCTCGACCGCTGATCGGCTCGGACGCCGGCGCACCTTCGTCACCGGTCTTTTCATCTTCGTCGCGGGCTCTCTTTTGTGCAGTCTGGCGCCCAACTTGACGGGATTGATTATCTTTCGCATGCTCCAAGCGCTCGGTGGCTCAATGCTCAATCCGGTGGCGATGTCGATCATCACGAACACCTTCACCGACCCCAAGGAGCGTGCCCAAGCGATTGGCGTCTGGGCGGCGGTGATCGGGTTCTCGATGGCGCTCGGTCCGATTGTCGGAGGCGTGCTCGTCGATGCGGTCGGGTGGCGTTCGATTTTTTTGATCAATGTTCCGATTGGACTGCTCGCGGCCTTCCTCGCCCTCCGCTTCGTGCCCGAATCGAAGGCCGTGCGAGCGCGCAGGGTTGACTGGCGGGGTCAGGGAATCGTCATTGTGCTCCTGGCGAGTCTCACGTTTGGAATCATCCAGGCTCCCAGTTACGGTTGGACGTCGGCGTCGACGTTGGTCGTCTTCTTACTCGCGTTCGTCGCCCTGGTCGCACTCGTGACGTGGGAACGGCGCTGTGACGAACCGCTCATCAATCTTCGATTCTTTCGCTCCGCGCCCTTTTCGACCGCCACGCTGATCGCGGTGGCGAGTTTTGCGGCTCTCGGCGGCTTCCTCTTCTTGAACACCCTGTACCTTCAAGAAGTGAGAGGGCTCTCAGCGCTGGGGGCCGGACTCGACACCTTGCCGATGGCCGCAATGACCCTGATCATGCCCCCTATTTCGGGCATCCTTGTCGGGCGCCGCGGCGCTCGATTACCACTCCTTCTCGGCGGCGTCGGAATCCTGGCGGGCAGCGCCCTCTTGGTGCGTCTCAGCGTCGCCACACCCTTTTCGTGGCTGTTTCTCGCCTACGTGGTATTTGGCGTCGGATTCGGTTTCGTGAACCCGCCCATCACGAACGCGGCGGTCTCGGGAATGCCGCGCGCCCAGGCCGGTGTGGCGTCGGCCATCGCCTCGACGTCACGCCAGGTCGGCGCAACACTGGGCGTGGCGATCGTGGGTGCACTGGTCGGCTCGAAGATCGGCGTGACGTCAAAGGTGACGTTCACCACCGCGACGAGGGTCGGTTGGTGGTTGGTCACGGGCTGTGGCGCCTTGGTGGTCGTACTTGGTCTCGTCGGCACGTCCACGTGGGCCCACGCCTCGGCTCGGCGCACCGCCGTGGAACTCAATCCCGAGTACTTCGAAGGAAGGGTGGCGTGAGCGACGTGGGCGACGCTCGAACCGCGGACCTCGCCGAGCGAGTCTGGATCAAGATGTCCGCGCTGGTGCTCGATAACGAACGCCGACACAAGGTTTCAAGTTTACTGGGCATGAGCATCGGTCGAGTGCAGGCGCTGCGCAGGATCGCCACCTCGCCAATGCCGATGGGCGAATTGGCGCTGCTGCTAGGAATTGACCCGCCCTACATGACCCTCGTGGTCGATGACCTCGAGGCCAGAGGGTTCGTCGAACGACGAGACCATCCCACCGACCGTCGGGCCAAAATTGTCGTGGCGACCGAAAGGGGGCTCGCCGTCGCCCACGAGGCGGATCGGATCCTTGACGAGCCCCCGGAGGGCCTCCTCACGCTCTCATACGAGGAACTCATTGTCCTTGAGGCCGCGCTCGGCAAAGTCGATGACGTCACGTAGCTTCTGAATCAGGCCACCAAGCCCGCCGCTAGAGGCCCTCATCTCGAAGATTCTCTCGTGACCATTACGGAAATGCGTTAAAACAAAGGACTTGAGAGCTTTTACCTGATGGTAACAAGGTATTTCTGGGCTGACGGTAGTGTCCTGCCTAATGGATAAGAGCTTTCGAACCAGCACCGCCGACGGAGCCGTCGTCGAGTTCGGACTCGTCCGCCATGCACTGCTCGCGAAGCTGGCCGCGGGAACGCTTCGCTACGAAGACGTCTGTGACGCCCACCCTGAACTGTTGAGGGCCGCCAAGAACATTGGCCGCTCCACTGGCGAGACGTGTCCGGTCTGCAGTGAGGCCGAATTGGTAGAGGTCACCTACGTGTTCGGTGCGCGCCTGCCCGCGGGAGGCACGTGCCCCACCTCGCGGGCCGAACTTCTCAAACTCGAGCGCCGTGAGGAGCCCGTTCAGTGTTACGCCGTCGAGGTGTGCGTTGCCTGCTCGTTCCACCACCTGGTGCGGAAGTGGACCGCCGGTGGACGCCAGGCCCGGCGTTCGCCGGTTCGCCAACAGCGAAAAGTCGGCGAATGACTCTGAGTGCGCCCACTATTCGTTCGCGCAAACGACGTCGCGGTGACCAGCCCCTCGTGATGATCACCGCCTACGACGAGCCGAGTGCTCGCTACTGCGACGAGGCGGGCGTCGACGTCATCCTCGTGGGTGATTCCATGGCGAACGTCGTGATGGGCCAGAATGACACGTTGCACGTGACCATGGAGGACATGATCCACCACGTGCGCGCGGTGGCGGCGGCGAAGCCCAAGGCGCACGTCGTCGCCGACATGCCCTGGATGAGCTATCACGTCGATGTCGTGAGCAGCGTTCGTAACGCGGCGGCCTTGATTCGTGCCGGAGCCCAGAGCGTCAAGCTCGAAGGCGGGCGAGTTCGCCGAGACGCGGTGCGCGCCATTCTCGACGCGGAGATCCCGGTCATGGGTCACCTCGGGCTCACGCCTCAAAGTGTGCTCGCCTTCGGGGGCTTCAAGGTCCAGGCCAAGACGCGCGAAGCGGCCGAGTGGCTGACCAAGGACGCCCTCCTTCTCCAGGACGAGGGCGTCTACGCCATCGTGATCGAAGGCGTGCCCAGCGTCGTGGGAACCCGGATCACCGAGGCCCTCGAGATCCCCACGATCGGCATCGGCGCCGGCCCCGACACCGATGGACAAGTGCTTGTTTTCCACGACCTGCTGGGACTCACCAAGCGAGCGCCAGCAAAATTCGTCCGCCAGTACGCCCAATTGGGTACCTCGATCACCGAGGCCGTGGGCCAGTACGCCTTTGACGTAAGAAATGGCCTCTTTCCTGACGTCTCAGAGGCCTACGAGAATCCCGACGAGCTCGTCGAGTAGCCAAAATCTCTACCGTGCAGTAGAGTTGTCTTTTCCACAAGCGTGGGAAGCAGCAAACGAACCCTGCTCTGTGTTCCGCAGAGCCCGGCGTCGCCGGTCCAGAGGGAAAGGAAACGGCCATGAGGCCCTATGAAACGATGATCGTGTTCGACACCGCCGTCGACGCACAGTCGATCCAGATCGCCCTTGACCGGGCGCTCGAGACCATCCGAAGCAATGGCGGAAATCCTGGTGCCATCGACCGTTGGGGCAAGCGTCCCCTCGCGTACGAGATCAACAAGCGCAAGGAGGGCTACTACGTCTTGGTGGAGTTCACCGGTGAGTCGACGACCGTCGTCGAACTGGACCGAATTCTGTTGTTGTCAGACGAGGTCCTTCGCTTCAAGATCCTTCGTCGCAGTGAACGAACCAAGCCCAGCCGTGTCACGGCTGAAGCCTAGGTTCGGACGCAGAACGGACTAAGGAGAGAACACTATGGCTGACAACACAATCACCGTCGTGGGCAACGTCACCCGCGACCCCGAACTCAAGTTTTTGAACAGCGGTCAAGCCGCCATCCGTCTCTCGATTGCCGTGAACCGTCGCTGGCAGAACCGACAGACCCAGGAATGGGAAGAGCGCGTCTCGTATTTCGAAGTGACGGGCTACGGCTCCATGGCCGAGAACGCGGCGAACTCCTTACAAAAGGGAGCGCGCGTCGTGGTGACCGGCCGACTCGAGCAGCGAAGCTGGGAAACCGAGAACGGCGACAAGCGTTCAATCGTCGAGATCAACGCCGATGAGATCGCGCCGTCGCTTCGTTGGGCGACTGCCGTCATTACGCGCACTCCGCGCGCCGAGGGCGGCAACTTCCAGTCGAGTGATCGACCCGCCGCGGCACGCCCCAGTGAACCAACTACGTACGCTTTCGATGAGGAGCCCTTCTAATGCCACGCATTAATAACCCCAAGCCGCCCAAGCGCGCGCCCAAGATCGACACGCGTCGCGGCGTGAAGAAGAAGCCGTGTTCCTTCTGCCAGCACGGCGTCATCTCGGTCGATTACAAGGATCTAGCCCAGTTGCGCAAGTACATCTCGGACCGCGGGAAGATACGAGGTCGTAAGGTCTCGGGCAACTGCCAGCAGCACCAGCGAGACGTCACCGACGCGATCAAGACCGCGCGCGAACTGGCTCTGTTGCCCTACACCCAACGCACGGTGACCGAACGCCGCGGCGGTCGCGGCTCCAGGGACGACCGGGGGCCGCGCGCACCACGTGGCGACCGCGACGGAACACCGGTTGCGCCCGTCGGCGCTGACGTCGACATAGAGACTGACGACGCCGGTGAGGCTGCCGAAGTGTTCGAAGCCGAATTCGCCGAGGAGGCTGCAGAATGAAAGTGCTCTTGCGTAGTGACGTGCGTGGCGTTGGTCGACGCGGCGACATCGTTGAAGTGAAGTCGGGTTACGCCCGAAACTTTCTTCTGCCAACGGGTGCCGCGTTACTCGCCAATGACACGATGGAAGTGCAGGCGGCCTCGATGCGAAAGGGCCGCGACGTCCGCGACGCAAAGAGTCGTGAGGCCGCTGAAGTACAGCGTGCATTGATCGAGCAATCACCCATCCAGATCGCCGCGCGAGCGGGCGCGAACGGTCGCCTCTTTGGATCGGTGACCGAATCGGACGTCGTCAACGCGATTCGAACGGCGACGAACATCTCACTCGACCGGCACATGATTTCGATGACCGAGCACGTGAAGGAACTCGGCAGCGCCACGGTCAGTGCCACTCTCTTCGAAGGTGTCATTGCGAGCGTGAACCTGGAGATTGTCGCCAAATAACGGCACGATTGTTTGGATTTTGTGGCCGGGGCCGAGTGCCCCGGCCACAGTCTTGTTACACCCATTGTTCAAACTGGTACACGGGTGGTTAGCCACAGCTATTCCCCACGTTGTTGTTATTGCGTCACACAAGGATTCTGAGCAACCGTTGAGGTCTTATGACACAGCTGGATACCGATCGCGCGCACTCCGCACCGGGTGGGGGTAGGGTACCCCCCAGCGCTATCGAAGTCGAGGAGTCATTGATCGGCGCAATGCTCTTGTCCCAAGAGGCCGTGAGCATCGCCTACGAGACGGTCCAACCCGAGGACTTCTACAGGCCGTTGCACGGACAGATCTTCAGCGCCATCATCGCGCTCGCGAACGCCGGCGAACCGGTCGACTACGTGACGGTTCAAGCGAAACTTCAAGAGCGCGGTGCCGTGGCCGTCGAGTTGGCCGTACTTTCGTCGTTGCAGATGAACACGCCCTCGGCAGCGAATGCTCAGCACTACGCCGAGCTCGTTCGTGAGAAAGCTCAACAGCGGCGCCTCATTGCGGTCGCTGGCGAAATAGTTGATGACGCCTACGTCGCCACCGACGACGTCGTGGGACTGATCGACGAGGCGGAGCGAAAGATCAATCAGATCGGCGACGAGCGACGGACCGACAGCGTCTCGCCGCTTCAGCGGCTGTTACTCAACGAAGCGGACATTCTCGAGCAACGTGGTGAGACCCGTGGTCAGTTCAACGGACTCGAGACCGGCTACAAGTCGGTGGACGTGATCTTGCAAGGTCTCCAGCCCAACAGCTTGACCATCGTGGGTGCGCGTCCCGCGATGGGTAAGACGGCCTTCGGACTCGGTATCGCCGTACACGTCGGCGCGATAGTCCAACGTCCGGCACTGTACTTCTCGCTCGAGATGAGTCGCCAAGAGTTGGCTGAACGCATCTTGGCTTCGACGGCTGGCATCGACTCCTCGAAACTTCGAACAGGTGATCTCTCTGATGGAGACTGGAACAGAGCGCACGACGCGTTCGGTTTTCTTCAGTCCGCCAAGGTGTTCATCGACGACAATCCCGCCCTGACCGTGATGGACGTGCGAGCCCGAGCTCGACGCATCAAGCAACAGAATGGTGATATCGGTGTTGTGATCATCGACTACCTCCAACTCATGAGTTCGCGGGGTCGTGCGGAGAACCGCCAGGTGGAAGTTTCTGAGATGAGTCGGTCGCTCAAGATTCTCGCGCGAGAGCTCAGTTGCCCCATCATCGCCCTCTCGCAGTTGTCGCGCAAGCTCGAAGAACGTGGTGACAAGCGCCCCATGATGAGTGACCTCCGTGAGTCCGGAGCGCTCGAACAGGACGCCGACGTCGTCCTGTTTCTTTTTCGTCCTGAGCAGTACGGTGAGGTGCCCAACGATAAGAAGTCTGACGCCGAGATCATCGTGGGTAAGAACCGAAACGGACCCACTCGAACAGCGCACCTCACGTGGCGCGGTGAGTTCGCGCGATTTGACAACGTCGCCGAGGCCCGGGAGATCTAGGTCGTACTTTGTGACTCGAGGACCTCGACGTCACGTTGCTCTCGGTCCCGAAACGTCTTGCGGTCGCCCAGTTAATTAGGTAACCTAATTAGATTGCCTAATTAAACCGACGGGAGCGATTGTCGTGAGTGAACTGAGAAATGCCGCCGCGACCCCGTCGATCGAAGAACTCGACGCAGAGTTGGCGTCGGCGGTGGCGCGCCTATCTCGCCGTGTGCGCGCGGAAAAGGCCAGCGACCAGATGAGTGACTCGCACCGCTCCGCGCTCGCTCTACTCGTCAAGGAGGGACCACGCACGCTCAGTGAGTTGAGCGAGCACGAGCGAGTCAAGCCACCCTCGATGAATCAGACGGTCAACGCATTGGTCGAGCTGGGTTACGTCGAACGTCATGACGATCCCGCCGACGGACGAAAGGTGATTCTCGCCGCCACGACGTCAGGACGAGCTCTCATCGAAGAGACTCGTCGTCGTTTTCACGCGTGGCTCCAAGCCCAACTGGTCGAACTGTCCGACCAAGATCGCGAAACATTGAGCCGAGCGGCGGCCATCATCCAAAAGATGGCGGACTCGTGAACGTCGCCGCACCCACGCTCAGCGAGCAGGAGGTTTCGCCACGTTACAAGTGGCTGGTGCTGACCAACACGACCATTGGCGTGTTGCTCGCGACGATCGATTCCTCGATCATGTTGATTGCGATGCCCGACATCTTTCGAGGCATCAAGTTGAATCCGCTCGCGCCCGGAAATACCTTCTACCTGCTTTGGATGATCCTGGGTTTTCTCATCGTGAGCAGCGTGCTCGTCGTGAGTCTGGGCCGTCTGGGCGACATGTACGGGCGCGTCAAAATGTACAACCTCGGATTCGTCATCTACACCGTGTCGTCCCTGGTCCTGACGGTCGATCCCCTCCAGGGATCTTCGGGAGCGCTGTGGTTGATCATCGGGCGGATCTTCCAGGGCATCGGCGCCGCGTTCCTCATCGCCAATTCGGCCGCCATCCTCACCGACGCCTTTCCGTCGAATCAGCGTGGTCTGGCCCTGGGCATCAACAACATCGCGGGCATCAGTGGCTCGTTCATCGGCCTCATACTCGGCGGCGTACTGGGAGCGATTGACTGGCGACTCGTGTTCCTCGTGTCGGTGCCCTTCGGTCTCTTGGGCACCGTCTGGTCCTACGTCAACTTAAAGGAGCTCGGCGAGCGCCATAGTGCCAGGATCGACTGGGCGGGCAACGTCACGTTCGCCCTAGGTCTGATCTTGATCATGGTGGGCATCACCTACGGCATTGAGCCAGCGGGCGGTCACGACACGGGCTGGACGAGCGTGCCGGTGATCCTCGAGCTGGGTGTTGGGCTCGCCTCGGTCGTTGCGTTCCTGTTCATCGAAGCGCGCGTCGCCGAGCCGATGTTCCGTCTCCCGTTGTTCAAGATCCGTGCCTTCGCGTCGGGAACACTCGCGACGTTCCTCGCCGCGATTGGCCGAGGTGGCCTGATGTTCATGTTGATCATCTGGCTGCAGGGGATCTGGCTTCCACTCCACGGCTACGACTTCGAGCGCACGCCACTCTGGGCCGGCATCTTGATGCTGCCGCTCACCTTGGGATTCCTGCTGGCGGGCCCGCTGTCGGGCTATCTCTCCGATCAATTCGGCGCGCGCTATCTCGCGACCGGTGGCATGGTCGCGGCCGCGATCAGCTTCGTGTTCTTGATGTTGCTGCCGGTGAACTTCAACTACCTGGGCTTCGCCTTCATCCTGTTGCTGTTCGGCACGTCAATGGGTGCTTTCGCGGCACCGAATCGAGCCGCGGTCATGAACAGCCTTCCCGCGCGACACCGCGGCGCGGGCGGGGGTATGAACGCGACGTTCCAGAGTTCGGCCCAGGTACTCTCGATCGGCATCTTCTTTACGCTGATGATCATCGGACTCTCGTCGACGCTCTCGAGCACCCTTACCCATGGACTGATCGCCAACGGCGTGCCTACCGCGGTGGCGGACCATATCGGGGCGCTCCCACCGGTGTCGGTCCTGTTCGCGGCGTTCTTGGGTTACAACCCCATCAAGACTCTGGTGGGTACCAAGGTGCTCGCGAAGCTGAGTCCGACGCACCAGGCGACGCTCACCGGTCACGGATTCTTCCCCCATCTCATCTCGGCGCCTTTTCACGCCGGCATCAAGACGGCGTTCATCTTCTCGGCGGTCGTGTCGCTCGTCGCGGCGCTGGCGTCGTGGTCGCGGGGTGGTCGATTCGTGAACAACGAACACGACCAGGCGCTCAGCAATGCGCTCGAGGCGGTGGTGCCCGACTGACCTGACTTCACGCGTGGAAGGGGATTTCGGCCCTAGTTGGTCGCCAGTAGGTTGAAGTTCATGGGCACTGCGCTCGAAGCCAAGAAGCTCACCAAGGACTTCGGGGGAGCCCTCGCGGTGGACGCACTGGATCTGGGCGTCGACGCCGGGGAAGTCGTAGGTTTCCTCGGACCCAACGGGGCGGGCAAGTCGACGACGCTACGAATGTTGCTCGGTCTTCTTCGTCCGACGTCGGGCGAAGCGGTGATCCTGGGTCACCCCGCGGGTTCGTCCTACGCTCGTGAAAGGACCGCCTACGTCTCGGGCGACGTGTCGCTGTGGCCTCAGCTCACGGGGCGCGAGACGATCTCATTCTTGGGCTCCCTTCATGGATCGTTGGACGCCGCGTACCGAGACCAGTTGATCGAAATGTTCGAGCTCGACGCCAACAAACGAATACGCGCGTACTCCAAGGGCAATCGACAGAAGGTGGCACTCGTCGCGGCCTTCGCCACTCGAGCCGAGGTGCTCTTGTTGGACGAGCCGACGTCTGGTCTGGACCCGCTGATGGAGCGGGTGTTTCGCGACTGCATCGTCGAGGCCCAGCAGCGCGGGCAGGCGGTGTTGTTGAGTTCGCACATGATCTCTGAGGTCGAGCATCTTTGTGGACGCGTGGCGATGATTCGCGCGGGCAAGCTCGTCTCGGTCGCTGACGTGGAGGAACTTCGAGCGCACGTCGGTACCGAGTTCGAGATCACCGGCGACGTCGGTGATCTGCGCTCGGTGAAAGGAGTGACGTCGATCTCACCGTTGCCCGACGGGGTGCGGGTACAAGTCGTCGGTTCACCGGACGCGCTACTCCAGACGTTGGCGAAGTCACACGTGACGTCGCTTCACACCAGAGAGGCGTCGCTCGAGGAGATCTTCCTGTCGTTCTACGACGAGTCGACCTCGCCGTGAGGGCTCCCGCGTCGGTCCACACCCTCGTCTGGCGCCAGATCCGCGTGCCCACCGTGGTGATGGCCGCACTGGTCGTACTGGTGTTGCGCGTAGGCATCTCGTCGTTCTCCTTGAGTGGGGGCGAGCGGGGCATGATCGCCCTGCGCCCGGTCATCGAGAACCCGGCGGTGAGCGCTCTTTACGGTCGGGTGACGTCACTCACCAGCGCGGGTGCGTTCGTCGAATGGAAGATGGGAATGTTCATCGCCCTGGCGATCGCCATGTGGGCGGCCCTGATGGCGACGCGCGTCACGAGGGGCAGCGAGGACGACGGCACCTGGGATTTGCTCGTGGTGAGCCGCGTCGGACGCCAACCCGCTCTCGCGAGGGCGATGTTCGTGTTGCTCGAGGCAGGTCTCGTGGTGGGTGCCGCCACTTTCCTGACGCTGCTGTCCGGTGGACAGCGAGCACCCGACAGCGTGCTCTACGGCCTCGCCATGACCGGGATCGCCTGGAGCGGCGTAGCGCTGGGGCTGCTCGGGTCGCAGTTCTTCGCACCGCGACGCAGCGCATCCCAAGTAGCGCTCTGTTCGATCGGATTGCTCTTCATCGTGCGAGTACTCGCCGACGGTTCGTCGGGCAACGTATGGCTACGTTGGTTGACGCCCTTTGGGTGGCTCGAGAACGTGGGGGCGTTTCATCATCTCGTCACGGTGTGGTTCGTGCCCCTACTCGTCCTCCCGGCGGGCACCGCGATCGCGGCGTGGCGATTTCAGCGCTCACGTGACGTCGGCGCGGCGTGGTGGACGCGGGCGGACCGCTCACGCCCCCGAGAGTCACTGTTGCGAACGCCCTGGCGATTCGCGTGGCGTGAACGTTGGGGCATGCTCGGCGCGTGGACCCTCGGGCTCGGCGTGCTGGGTCTGGTCGTTGGTTACCTCACCAATGCGCTGGTCCAGCTGTGTCGCACCGACCCGGGCTACGTGAGGTTGCTCAAACGTTGGGGATTTGGTTCGATGGTGACGGGTCGAGGCTTCATCGCCGAGGCGTGCGTGCTGTTCGCCGTGGCGATCTCGTTCATGGTGGCGGCGCTGCTGGTTTCGATCGGTACCGATTCCTTCCAGGGTCGACTCGACCTTCCCTTGTCGTATGGCACGAGTCGCACCAAGTGGCTCGCGAGCGGTGTGGTCACGACAGTGGTGGCGACGGTAGCGATCTCGATGTTCTGTGCGCTGGCGACTTGGGTCGGTGTCGTCGTGAGCGGCACGACGATGGGACTGCGGGCACCTCTAGAGGGGATGGCCAACGCCCTGACGATGGCGCCGTGGCTGATTGGCGTCAGCGTGCTGCTCATCGCGTTGACGCCCAGGTTCTCGTTCCTCGTGATCGCGATGTTGCTGACCGTGTTCTACCTCGACGCGGTGCTCGGGCCAGTCATGCGCTGGCCCGAGTGGCTGCTCGACGGGTCACCGTTCTATCACTTGCACTTGGTGCCAATAGCGCCGTCGAATTGGGGCGCGACACTCTCGCTCTCGCTCATCGGGGTGGTGGCGGGAGTGCTCGGTCTTCGCGTGTTCACGCGTCGTGACGTCGGCCACTGACGGCAGGGATCGCTGGGCTATTTAGGTTGCATGCGGATGCCGGCGTCGATGCGGATCGACTCGGCGTTCATGTAACTGTTGGAGAGCAGCTCGACCGAGAGTGAGGCGAACTCCTCGGAGTAACCGAGTCGCTTGGGAAAGAGCACGCCCGCTCCCAAACGGGCCTTGAATTCGTCGGACTGGGGACCGGTGCCGTAGATGGGCGTATCGATGAGTCCGGGCAGGATGCAGTTCGCTCGCACGCCAATGGGCGCAATGTCGCGTGCGAGTGGCAACGTCAGACCGACCACACCGCCCTTGGAGGAGGAATACGCCACTTGCCCGATCTGACCGTCCTCGGCCGCGACCGAGGCGGTGTTGACAATCGCGCCACGCATGCCGTCGGCGTCGGGCGTGTTGTGGCTCATGGCCGTCGCCGCGAGACGGCACACGTTAAAGGTGCCGATGAGGTTGATCTCGATGACCTTGCGATAGACGTCCAGGTCGTGCGCGGACGCGTATTCGCCGTCCTTGCCAATGGTGCGCGTGGCCCAGCCAATGCCGGCGCAGTTGACCGCGCTCCAGAGTGGGGCCATCTTCTTGGCGGCCTCGATTGCCTCGATCACCTCATCGGTATTGGTGACGTCGCAGTGCACGTAGGCACCGTTGATCTCCTTGGCGACTGCTTCGCCGCGATGGTCGTTGAGGTCGGCGACCACGACGCGAACGCCGCGCGCGGCGAGGGCGCGGGCGGTTGCCTCACCGAGTCCCGACGCACCGCCGGTGACGACGGCTGAGGTGTTATTGAGTTCCACGAACTACTCCTGTCTTGGGGTCCACGTGTCGGACCGCTACAGAGTAGAGCAGAGTCTTGGGGTGGGTTAAATCGCGGTCCTGCCGGGGTTTATTGCTGGGGGTTTCTCGATGTCGGCATCGACACGTGTGCGAGTTCACTCATCTCGAGGGCCACCGCGTGACGGTAGGCGTTGATGGTTGCCTCGTGCTCGTCGATGAGGGCCGCCTGGGCCTCGAGTTCGTGCTGTTGGCGCTGGGCGCGGCGGTGTGCGAGTTCGAGGTGAAGCCCGAGCAGGGGGACGAAGACGCCCACGCAGAGCACGAGGGGAATAAGGGTCAGGGTAGTGAGGGTTGCCAGCATGTTGACCTACTTTCGTTGATGACCTCCAGTGTCGCGCCCCCGATGAAGATGACGTCAAGGCCCGTTACAGAATGGGCTAAGAAGTTACGCCGAGCTGAGTGAGATGTTTCTGGCGTTCATTGATTGCGTTCTCAACGATCACCGGTAGCGTTCGGCCAAGCGACGACCGACTTCTTGGCGAGAAGGATCAGCCCCCTAGGGTTAGGTCCATGACGTCGGTGTTCGAATACTCGAGAGAACAGCTCGCGGAGTTGTTGAGTGATGAACCGCGGTACCGCGTCGACCAGCTCTGGCACGGCCTGTGGGACGAGGCGCGCACGATCGACGACGTATCGACCATTCCCAAGGTTCTTCGAAACAAGCTGGAAGAACGATTCGTCCCCGCCCTCACGGTGCTCGCCGACACACAGAGTGATCACGGTTCCACTCGCAAGTGGGTCTTCGGTTTGCACGACGGAGCCACCATCGAGACGGTGCTGATGACCTACGACGAGAGGGTGACGGTCTGCGTTTCTTCCCAGGCGGGCTGTGCCATGGGCTGTAGCTTCTGTGCGACCGGACAAGCGGGCTTCACGCGTCAGCTGAGCGTGGGTGAGGTGGTCGAGCAAGTGATGTTTGCCGCTCGCGCCGCTCGCCCTCGACGGCTCTCGAACGTCGTGTTCATGGGTATGGGCGAGCCGCTCGCCAACTATTCCGTCACCGTGACGGCGCTGCGACACCTGCACACGTATCGAGGGCTCTCGGCGAGACACCTCACCGTTTCGACCGTGGGCGTCGCGCCGGCGATCGAGCGACTGGCGCGTGAAGGGTTGGCGCTCACGCTCGCGGTGAGCCTGCACGCGGCGAACGACGAGACGCGAAGCCAGTTGGTCCCGCTCAATCGGCGCTACCCGCTCGAGCGGCTCCGCGAGGCGTGCGAGTACTGGGTCGCGACCACGTCGCGCCGGCTCAGTTTCGAATGGGCCCTCATCGATGGGGTGAACGACACCGATCGAGCCCTTCACGAGCTCGCGCGCTACGCCGGATCCCTCGGCGCTCACGTGAACCTAATCCCGCTGAACCCCACGCCGGGCTACCTAGTGCGCGGCTCATCAGTGAAGCGGGTGCACGAGTTTCGCGACGGACTGATCGCGTTGGGCATCAACGTCACCGTTCGAAACACGAGAGGACGCTCGATTGACGCGGCGTGCGGACAGTTGGCGAACGTCACCAACGCCAAGCGGCGATCACTGCCGGTGCGATCGAACTAGACGTCGTGGTTCCAGAAGCTGGGTCGCCAGCGCAGCAGGATGATCACGCCGACGATGCAGGCAATACCACCCGAAACGATTGAGAATTCCGTGGACGTGAGACTGGCCACGACGCCCGATTCGGCGTCGCCCAGGCGCGGGCCGCCCGTGACGACGGCCATTTGCACCGACGAGATCCGACTTCGGAACTCGTCGGTGATGGCGTTCTGGAGCACCGTATTACGAAGGATCGTCGAGATGACGTCAGTGGCACCGGCAACGGCGAGACACAACAGACCGAACCAGAGGACGTGCACGATACCGAGAAGCGTCATCGCCGCACCCCAGCCAATGACGACGAGCGCGATGAGGCGGCCTTGACGATGCACCCGGTCGATCCAGCCGGTGAGGACGGCCATCACCAGTGCCCCCGCGCCGGGAGCCGCGGATAACAGACCGAAGGTTCGTGGTCCGCCGTGGTAGACCGTGAGCGCCAAGGCGGGAAAAAGCGCGCGCGGTAGGCCAAAGACCATGGCGTTGAGGTCAACGAGGTAGACGGCCTGGGCGAGTGCGTTGCTGCGCACGTAGCGAAAGCCGTCAAAGATCGCTCGCATCATCGCCACGCCAGTGTGGAGCCCTTCGGGCTTCATTTGCGACATGAAGCACGTGAAGATCGCGAGCACGACGAAGGTGAACGCGTCGATCGCGTAACACGACGACACGCCAACCACCGCGATGAGCTCTCCCGCGAGTGCCGCACCGATGAAGGGTCCGAGATTCATCACGATCTGGTTGAGCGAGTAGGCGGCGATGAGTTGCTCGCCGCCGACCATCTTGGGAATCGCCGCACTGCGGATCGGCCCCGTGAATCCTCCCGCGCCCGCCGAAAAGGCCGCGAGCACCATGAGTAGCGCAATGTTGCCGTGCAGCCAGGACGCGTTCAGGGCGAGCGCGCCGCTGAAGAACGCCGAGACGAACGAACCGACGACGAGCAACGTCTTCTTGTCGAAGCGGTCACCCATGGCCCCACCCCATAGTGCGCCCGCGATGAGACAGGGAAGTTGAAAGAGACTGGCGAGACCGACCCAGAGACTCGAGTGCGTCTTCAGGTACACCTCGAAGGGGATCGCGACCAGCGTGAGGTTACTACCGAGTAGCGAAACGAGTTGGCCCGAGAACAAGAGTCGGAAGTTGCGGTTCTCTCGAAGCGGTCGAACGTCGACCAGGAGCCTTGGCACTCATTCATAGTAGGAGGGTAAGGTGGCGAGGGGGGCTAGTCGTCTAAGGAGAGTCATGATCGACGAGGAACTGGTCCAGCTGCTGTCACCCGAAGGGGAGCGAGTATCGAACCCCGACTATCAGAGCACGCTGAGCGGTGACGAGATCTTTGGGTTGTACCGCGACATGGCGATAATCCGTCGCCTGTGCAACGAATCGACGTCCCTGCAACGACAGGGCCAACTCGCACTCTGGGCTCCGATCCAAGGACAAGAGGCCGCACAGATCGGTGCCGGTCGTGCGATGGCTCCGACCGACTTCTCTTTTCCCACCTACCGCGAGCACGGCATCGCGTGGTGCCGCGGCATTCCACCAGAGAACATGCTGCGCCTCTTTCGCGCGGTGAGCAACGGTGGCTGGGACCCCCAGAAGTACCGCCATTCGGTGCCGACAATTGTGCTCGGTAATCAGGCACTTCACGCCGTGGGCTACGCCATGGGCATCCAGCGCGATGGCGCCGAGGAGGCCGCGATCACCTTCTTCGGCGACGGCGCTTCGAGTCAGGGCGACACCCTCGAGGCCTTCGTGTGGGCGGCTTCGTTCAATGCGCCCATCGTCTTCTTCTGTCAGAACAACCAGTGGGGCATCTCGACGCCCTCGTCACTGCAGTCCAAAGTGCCGCTGTACCGGCGCGCGGAGGGCTTCGGTTTTCCGGGCGTGCGGGTGGACGGCAACGACGTGCTCGCCGTCTACGAAGTGAGCAAACGCGCCCTCGAGAACGCCCGGGTCGGCGGTGGCCCGACGTTGATTGAGGCCTACACCTACCGAATGGGCGCGCACACGACGTCCGACGACCCGACTCGTTATCGCATCGATGCCGAAGTCGAGGTATGGAAGCACCGAGATCCGGTCGAACGCGTCAAGGCACTGTTGGCGCGCGAGTACGACATCAAGTCCACGGCGTTTGATGAGGTCGCCGCCGAGGCGGATGAAATGGCACTCCAGTTACGTGAGGACGTGCTCGCCATGAGCCGCCCGGACCCGATAACCATGTTCGACAACGCGTACGCAACCGAGCACCCCCTCATCGACGAGGGCCGACGTGAGATGATCGAACTCGGAATCAGCCCAGGAGGTCATTGATGGCCACCACGACCATGACCATGGCCAAGGCGCTAAACGAAGGACTGCGCCGAGCGCTCGAGAAGGACAAGAAGGTCTTGCTGATGGGAGAAGACATCGGGAAGCTCGGCGGGGTCTTTCGTATCACCGATGGATTACAGAAGGACTTCGGAGAGGATCGGGTCATCGACGCGCCGCTCGCGGAGTCGGCGATCGTGGGTACCGCGGTGGGCCTGGCGATTCGCGGTTACCGGACGGTGTGCGAGATGCAGTTCGACGGATTCGTGTACCCCGCGTTTGACCAGATCGTCTCCCAGGTCGCCAAACTGCGCAAGCGTTCTGACGGTGCCTACACGATGGGCCTGGTCATCCGTCTTCCTTTCCAGGGTGGCATTGGCGCCATCGAACATCACTCGGAAAGCCCCGAGGCGTACTTCGCCCATACCGGTGGGCTTCGCGTCGTGTCGTGCTCCACGCCCAATGACGCCTACTGGATGATCCAACAAGCCATCGAACACGACGATCCCATCATCTTCTGTGAACCCAAGAGTCGTTACTGGGAGAAGGGTGAGGTCGACCTCGACCAAGCGCCCAATGGTCTGTTCGACGCGGTGGTTCGTCGTGAGGGGACCGACATAACTGTCATTGGCTACGGCTCGACCGTGAAGACTATTTTGCGGGCCGCGGACACGGCTTTGACCGAGGGGGTGTCGATCGAGGTGATCGACGCGCGTTCGCTTTCGCCTCTCGACCTCGAGCCGATGGTCAGGTCGGTTGAAAAGACTGGGCGGTTCGTCACCGTGCACGAGGCGCCGCACATGGCATCGATCGGTTCTGAGATCGTCGCCGAACTCACTCAGCGTTGCTTCTACTCACTTCGTGCGCCGGGGATCCGCGTGAGCGGCTACCACGTCCCCTATCCGCCGACGCGCATCGAAGAGGACTACCGACCAACCGTTGACCGCGTCTTGGACGCCGTTGACCGAGTGATGGGATTTGAGAGTTGAGCGAAGAGATCTTCCTGCTACCCGACGTCGGCGAAGGTCTCGTCGAGGCCGAGATCGTCACCTGGAAGGTGAAGGAGGGTGACGTCGTCACGCTCAATCAGCCGCTCGTGGACATCGAGACCGCCA
>JBEKWQ010000002.1:0-25100 GCA_049512875.1 Acidimicrobiales bacterium | reverse complement strand
CGATCTTCTCGCCGTCGAGCGCCCTCTTCACGAAGCGCAGCACGTCGCGGGTCTTTGCGAAGGGGTCTTCGTATGCAATGCCGTTCCATAGTTCCACGACGGGCAGGCTCGACGCACCGAGACCCATCGTGAAGCGCCCCCCCGCGACCTCGGCGAGGGCGGCGATGCTCATGGCGAGCAGTCCCGGTCCTCGCGTGTAGACGGGCGTCACCGCGACGCCCACGTTGAGTCGCGCCTCCCACGCGGCACAAAGGGTGAGTGGCGTGAAGCCGTCGGCGCCGTCGACCTCGGCGGACCAGACGTCGCTGTAACCAAGGTCGGCCAGGCGATGGAACAGATCCTTGTGGTCGAGAAGCGAGACGCCGTCGAAGGGAATCGTAATGCCGTAGCGAGATGTCATGGTCTCAGTGTTTCAGATACCTAGGCTCACCGTCGCTAGCGCAAATAGTCCTCCTCGCGGGGCTCGGGAACCGCCAGGCCGCGTCGTTCGAGGTCCTTGACCCAGCGCTCGACGAGTGTTTCGAGCACCGACACGCGAGCGAAATGCTTGTCTTCGGCGGCGATGAGGTCCCAGTGGGCGTGCGCGTGATCCGTCCAGTCGAGCATGTCGTTGATCGCACTGAGATAGGCGGGGCGATTCTCTCGATTGCGCCAGTCGTCGGGCGTGAGTTTCCACTGTTTGAGGGGATTCGTCGCCCGGTCGTTAAATCGCTTGAGTTGCTCTTGGTCCGAGATATGCAGCCAGAACTTCACGATGGTCACCCCGCCCAAGACCAGCATGTCCTCGAAATCGACGATCTCCTTGGCGGACTGCTTGGCCGTGCGCTTGTCGATCAGGCCGTCGACGCGCTCGACGAGCAGTCGCCCGTACCACGAACGGTCGTAGATGGTCATGTCCCCGCGCCCCGGCAGCGACTCCTGGAATCGCCAGAGGAAGTGGTGGCCCAGTTCCTCCTCGTTGGGCGGTCCGATGGGTACTACGCGCACGTGACGAGGGTCCAGGCCACTGGTCAAGCGACGTATCGCGCCACCCTTGCCGGCGGCGTCGAATCCTTCGAAGAGCACGATCAAGCCCGGTCCTTTGGTCGTCGAACCCAAGAGCCCGCCGCAGAACAGTCGCAGTTGGGTCAGTCGACGCTGGGCCTTCAGCACTCGCGTTTCGGACTCGTCGTGCGTGAGTGACGCGCTGAGGTCGAGCGCGTCGAGGCGATTGGTCATTGAGGTCACCGTACCGCACCCCGTGGGAACTGATAATCGAGGTCCTAGTGCTGGGCCGCGTGTTTGCCGGCGCGTTGCCCACGTCGACGCAACGTGGCTGTTCGCCCGAAGACCCACGAACCGAGGAGAAACAGCGCCGCGAGCAGCGCCGCGAGCAGCGAGTCCTTCTCGTGTGGTGGTGTAAAGGAGAAGGTGACGCTCGAGGTGCCGCGAGGCACCGAAATCGACTGGTAGACACCCTGGGCCGTGGACATCGTCACTGCGTGGCCGTTCACGTAGGCGTGCCAACCCTTCATCGACAACTCCGTGCGCAGCAGCGTGCTGGGACCGTTCGGACACGTGACGGTCGCGGCGGCGGGATTCGTGCTCGCGACGGTGCACGACGCCGAGGAGGTCGAAAAGAAGGGACGAGGACTGGGCATCTGATAGATGGTGGCGATACCTTGGACGTCTTCGAAGACCGCTTTGACCCCGAGTTTGGTGAGTGAAGGAAGGATCGGCACCGAGGTCGGCAAGAGCAGGTACTTCACCGAAGCGTCCTCGTAGGCCTGAAAATGGTGGGCGAGTTCGGACTCTTGGAGTGTGATGCCCGTAATGCCGTCGTGGATGACGAACTGTTCGGGCGGGGTGAGTCCGGGAAAGAGTTGGGTCTCGATGTACTTGTTGAATTTCTTCGGGAAGGGAAGGTCGATCGCGCTCAGTGAGTTGAGTCCGTATTCGGACGCCCAGTTGGCGTCGAGGATCCCGAAGTCGAGGAAGCGGTACTCTCCCTCGTTCGCCTGGAGGAACGAGATCGGCGCCGTGTCGACGTTGATCTGTTTGGCGGCCTCGGTAGTGGGGACAATGAACCAGGTCAGCGCCTCTGCGACCAACACCACCGCGACCAGTAACGGCGCCCACTGCTTCTTGGCGAATACGCCAAGAATGACGAGCGCGCCGAGCGCGACGAAGGGCAGCGCGTGCAGCACCATGAGTAGCAGGCGAGCCTTGTGGGACTGGACGACGCCGTCGTTCAGGGAACTCGCTTCCAGGGCGGCCCAGATCAACAAGAGCAACGCGATCAAGTTTGACAGATTAAAGAGTCGCTTGGCGCGGTCGTTGGTGGCGAAGTCCCACACCCCGAGGACCGCGAGTGTGATCATGGCGAGTTCGCAACTGGGCATGAGGTATCGCGAGAGTGCGGCGTTCTTCACCTCTGGTATCAAGTTGAGGACCTGGTGTATGTACAGGAGGTTGAACATGCTGAGCGTGCCCAGAAGCGCCCAGACGCCAAGAAAAATACGAAGCGAGCGGTGTCGTGCGCCGAATAACCCAAGAATCGCGAGCGCAATCACGCTCACGCCGAAGTAGCCACCAATCCCGCCCCAGTCGCTGTAGGTGTTGGCATTGGAGAAGATGCCCCCGTATATATACGGGTCGATGAACATCGACGTCGCGTGGATCGGTAGATGGATCAGGCTCTCGGCGCCCCCGGAGTGCGGGCCGACGTAGGCGACCTTCAAGTAGTCGTAGAAGGGCACCAAGACGGGCAGAGCGAGAACGGCACCCACGACGCCGGCGAGGCCTATTCTTCGAACCGCGACCAGGCGCACCTCTCGCTCGAGCGAGAAGAATCGCACGACGGCCCATCCGAGACAAAAGAGTCCGTCGAAGTACGCGACTTCGGGAAAGCCCGCGTAGAGCGAGAGCGCAAGGGCGAGCGCAGCGACGTACCAGCCCTTGCGCGGTCCTCCCTTGGCGGCGGCGTCGTAGATCATCTCGATACCGAGCACGAGCATCGGCAAGAAGGCGACCGGGTTGAGAACGGCGTTGCCCAGCCACGCGTAGGTTCCATTCAGTGCGAATAAGAGTCCGGCCACCGTCGCGAAGAGCACGGGCACCGAGAGGCGACGGGCGAGAAAATATGTCGAGAACCCCGCAATGAGCTCGAGGGACATGTGAAACCACAGGAGTCCACTGGGCAGCGCGAAGAGCAAACTCAGTGGCAGCAACGCGGCTGACTGCATCTCACCGAGTAGCGGTGCGCCAAGACCTTCGAAGTAATTCCAAAACGGCCAGTGTCCGTGCAAGAGGTCGTGGGCGACCAAGTGCCCGAGGGGCTGAGTGATGTAGCCGGTATTCGGGTCGATGGCTGGGCGACCGCACGAGACGTGACAGAGAATATGCGAGACGCCCGCGGTCCACGAGATCGGATTGATGAGGGAAAAGCCCGTGAGGTAGAGGACGTTCGCGAAACACACGCCGAGGAAGATGACTACGAGGGGGGTGGTTGAAGCGGGAAGTTTTCGATAGGTGGCGACCAATCTCGCCCAGGCCGTTGGCACCATTTCAGGTTACAAGAGAGTTATCAGTCGACTTGGCGAATCCGGTGTTCAACGATGGCGGTAGTACACCGTTTCGCCCAGTAGAAGAAGTGACTCAGGAAAGTAGGGGTCGCGAAACGAACCAAAGATGTCCCAGCGACGGATGAAACGATTGCGGTCCTCTAGGGGATCAAGGGTCCCCCGTGACGAGCTCACGTGATGGAAGAGTTGGACGTCAGGCGTGTAGACCACGTTCTGGTTCCCGTCTTGACTACGCAGGCAGATGTCCACGTCATTCATCGTCACCTTGAGCAGCTCGTCCATTCCACCGAGTGATTCCCACAGATCACGGCGGACCATCTGAATGGCCCCGGTGACGGCGGCGACGTCGCGAATCGCGGTACTGAACTGGTCTAGGTGCGGATAGTTCGAGTCGATTCGCAGGTGTTGAGGATAAGGGGCGATCACGATGCCGTCATGCTCGTGCCGCCCGTCCTGATCGAGCAGGCACGCGCCGACGATGCTGACGTCGTCGAGTGAGGCGAGGCCCACCATTTGCTCGAGCCAGTCAGGGGTCACCAGGATCGTGTCGTTGTTGAGCGTGACGACGAAGTCGGCGCGTGAATGACGAACGCCTCGATTGACAATTGCCGCGTAATTGAAGGGGCCGGGACAGCGAACGACGCGGTATTTCGTGGTAGCGAAGTAGTCGAGCGACGTCTGCTCAATCGAGTCGTTGTCCAGAAGGATGATGTCGTAGTTGCCGTACGTCGTCTTTTGTTCGATCGCGTCGATGCAGCGACGAACGAGGTCGATACGGTCTCGCGTGGGAATGATGATGTCGATGGATGGTGCGGGTGAGGGTGGTTTGAGTCGCCAGTCAACTGACGAACCGAATTGCCCGGGCGTGACGGTTCCTCCTAGACCTCGCCTTGACAGAGCAGTCCTCACGACCTTCTGCGAATCCTCGCTGATGTGTGAGGCGTCAAAGGCAATGGTTGGTCGTCCCGCGACGAGTACCTTCGCGACGTGATGAAACTGCGCGCCGCGCTCGACAAGTCGCAAGTAGGCGTCATGCTCAAAAGCCCATCCGGCGTTCACGTCGAACGCTCCCAGTGACCGCAGTGACGAGATCCGCCACAGAGCAGGACGACCGACGCAGTTGTAACTGAGCAGCGTGTGGACGCCCACCGCAGTACTTTTCAGCATCGGCGCGCGGTCGTCGGGTCCGGACTCGTCGGCGAAGACCACGTCGTCAGACTCGAGGGCTGCGTCTCGAAGGGTCAGAGCTGCCTCCACTCGGTCGAGCTCTGGTATTGATTCATCAACGATGAAGAGCCACGTGGCGTTCGAACTGGTGACGTCTCCATTGAGGGCAGCGATCACGTCGGTGGCGGATGACCTGGTTTCGCTCAGTACGTGCAGTTCGACGTCGGCGGGTGCGACCAGTGGATTCTCGTCGTCTTGCTTGGCGTTCGACGGAGGTCGGTAGTTGTGGGGGAAGTAGACCGGCTTTTGCGCGGGTCGTTCAAGTGACGCAACCAGCGGTTTTTTGCGGAGCCTTCGCACGAATTGTAGAAGGGGCCTTCCAAGGAGACGAGCAACTTTGTAACGGATGGTGTCCTCGCCCAACATTCGTCCGACGACCCTTTGAAAGAGATTGCCCTGGACGAGGCGAATGCTCCCGTGGAATCGGGACCACCGACGTTTGATATCTCGATCCGAGAGGATTTCGGCGATGTCGGAGTCGAAGCGTGGAAAGCCGGTCACGTTGTATATCTTTCGTTCACGAGGTCACAGGAAGCATACGAAGAAAACTCAATCAAAGTTGCGTGAGCGTGGACACGTGGTGCGAGACGACTGCGGATTCCACCGCGGCCTTGCGAATGTTCTCCTCCAGTGAAGACTGGGTTACCACCAGTTTGACAATTCGATGACGTTTGGCTCGTACCTGCTTATTCTCGAGAAACAGGTGACACTATGGAGTGGTGAGTTTTTACCGCCTTTTACGTGCGCTGTTCTGCGTCGCCCTCCTTGGTGCGTTCTTCGTGCCGCAAGTAATTACGACGACTGCTTCCAGCGCTGCGGTACCCGCGTGCACTGCCCAGAGTTTCGTCGCTACTTCAACGATCAGTAATCGGCCGGGCGGCACGACGGTTCGACTCGTGCTCACCAGTTCGCATTTTCCTACCTGCGAATGGTCCAACGCAACGGGGTACCAGTTCGCGAGCTCCTCGGGTGCTTCGATCGGCGCAAAGGTGTCACTGTCGACCACGAAGGGATTGGCCGTACCCCAGCAACCGTGGATCGTCGGCGACACGTTCCAATTAATTCAGAATCTCGTGACTGAAGAAGGGGTGCAGTGCACGCAAAAGCAAGCGGCGTACGTTCGAATCACGAGCCCGCACGGTCGACCACTCCTGACCAAACTTCCTGCGTCGCTGGGCGTCTGCGTGAACGGCACGACCAAGTGGACGTCGTTGTCGTCGCTCTCCTTTCCCAAGCCCTCGCCCTGCACTTCATCTCAACTGAGGTTGAGTGTCGGCCAATCGAATGGAACCGCCGGCACGATCTTCTTTCCGCTTGTCGTCACCAACGTTGGTAGCCACGCCTGCGTGCTGTCGGGCACGCCTTCGGTCCAGCCGACGACGGGGTCGCTCGCGGGTGTCGCTCACATCCTGGTGGGACCACGAGCGACTGTACGTAATACGGGGTCAACTGGTTATGGTGACAGCATTCGTCTTGGCCTGCGCGCGAAGGCGAGCGCGGCGTACGGTGTCGTCGAGACTGGCAACTTTTCGCCGTCGCAGTGCGTGGTGGCGAATTTTGAGAGTTTGTCAGTAGGAATTGCGAGTGTGAGTGGTGGTGCGAGTTGGTCCGTCCCCTTGTCGGGTACGACGTGTACGAAACTGGCCAGCACTAACATTTCTGGATTCGTGCCGGGGATAACGGGCATCGCCCCCTGACGAATTCGGGCATTGGCCCATATAAACACTGACTATTCATCTCGCGTTCACAATCACGTCTGACACCGCGCGTTTTCTTGTCGGCCTCATGTTACATTTCGGTACTTAATAATCCACTACTGAGGTGATAACCACAAGAAAGAGGTAGTCGTGACAGACGCCCTGGATGTACAACAAGGAGATCAGCACGAGCACAAGTTGCGTTCGGGGACGCTCGGTCTCTTTGATTCGGTAGTCATGGGCATCGCGGGCGTCGCGCCCGGTTATTCGATTGCCGCCTCTACTGCGGTGTTGTTTGGTGCGGTCGCATTGGGTGGCGCTGCCGCGCTGCTCTATTGCGGGGTCGCGATGTTTGGAATCGTCTTTGCCTTCAGTTACCTTGGCCGCATCGAGCCCAAGGCTGGCGCCAGTTACTCGTGGGTTCGTCGCGCCTTACATCCATTCTTCGGTTACATGTCGGGCTGGGCACTCATTGTTTCGGCTCTCATCTTCATGGTGGCCGCCACCTTGCCCGTCGGCGCGAATCTGCTCGGACTGTTCTCGACGTCTGCGGCGAACAATAAAGGAGCCGTCACGATCGTGGGTGCCGTGTTCTTCCTTCTCATGGTCGCGGCGGTCGCGGTAGGGGTGACGGTCACGGTCATGGTGCAGATTGTCATGTCGTCAATCGAAATAGTCCTGCTGATCCTGTTCGCGGCGCTGGCCATCTTTCACGGACAGCACGTGCACACCTTTTCTTGGCACTGGTTCGCGCCCTCGATTTTCCACGGATCGAACGGTTTCTTCGCGGGAGCCCTCGTGGCGGCGTTCTACTACTGGGGTTGGGACGTCACCGCGAACCTCAACGAGGAGACGAAGGGCGCCAACAAGACCCCTGGGTTGGGCGGCATCATCGGGATGGTCTTCGTCTTCATACTTTTCGAGGTGTTCACGGTCGCGACCAATCTGGTATTGACGTCGGGACAAATCCAAAAGAATGACGCCGACGTGCTCAGCGTCCTCGGTCAAGCGGTGTGGCACGGGACGTGGGGAAAGCTCATCGTCGTCGCGGTGGTCCTTTCGACGGTCGCGACCCTGGAGACGACGCTGATCCAGGTAACGAGAACGTTGTTCGCCATGGGTCGCGACAACACACTGCCCAAGGTGCTCGGCCATATCCATCGAAAGTTCAAGACGCCCATCGTCGCGACCGCGTGCGTGACGGTCTTCTCGCTTCTGCTCTTCGTGTGCTCGCAGTTCGTAGGGTCGATCGACTCGATTCTCACCGACGGCATCAACGCCATCGGCCTGCAGATCTGCATCTACTACAGCCTCGCGGGACTGGCGGTCGTCATGTTGTACCGCAAGCAACTCTTCCTCTCCGCGACGAACTTCGTCTTCATGGGACTATGGCCGCTGATTGGCGCGGTGTTTATGATCGTGATGTTCATCAAGACAATTCCGGGCCTCAACAGCACGACACTGTGGGTGGGCCTTGGCGCCATGGCCCTCGGCCTGATTCCAATGTCCATCTACTGGATCAAGGGAAATCCTTATTTCGATATGCCCTCGAAGGAGGACCGGATCGCGGTGATCAAAGAGTTCGAGCAGAATCTCTAATTTCGTTCTCGCCTTTGTGACGAGCCCCGCCGTGACGTCGGCGGGGCTCGTAGCCTCCGTGGCCTCGCCTCGTGCAGAAGGCGGTATGTTCGAGGTGTAGGCGAACGGAGGTCGACGTGCAGAATGGTCTAGCAATGGCGGGTAGTGGCGGCGCCGCCACTGGTCCCGCGGCCCTGGGGCCACGGCGCTTCATCCCTTTCATTATGGTCATCGCCCTCGCGCTGGCGGCCGTGGTGACCGCCGTTCTCTCGGCGAGTTCGCCGGCGAGTGGCTCGACCGCGGTGCGATCGGCGCTCGATTCGGTGACCCAAGCCAAATCGGTGACGTTCGCGTTGAGCGTGAACCTTTCCGGCACGTCTGCGGCGCAGGCGTCGGTGGATGGCAGTTGCGCGACTGGTCCCGCGTGTGAGGTGACCTTCAGCGCGTCGAGTGGCACCTCGAGCATCGGTCAATCCCAGTTGGTCATCGATAACGGCGTCGCCTACGTGCGACTCGCCGCTCCACTCGCGAGTCATCTTCCCACCCCCTGGGTGTCGGCGCCCTTGAGTTCTTCGGGTGCACAACACGCCACGGGAATCTCGAGCATGGTGAACCTATCGTCGGTGTTAGCGGGACTTAGCAAGGTCGGCGACACGGTCACCGATGACGGCGTGGTCACGTTGAACGCTGCTCCCACCCACGAGTACACCGTCTCGGCCAGTCAGGCGACCGAACAACAGCAGGTTGAGAGTGTTCTGAAGGCCCTGCCGACAACGGACGTGAGTGTGCTCGGTGCGGTGACGGTCGGGGGTTACCACGTGGACGTCTACGTTGATCCCGACGGCAACCTCGCCGAAGTTGACCTCAGCACGTCGGTGTCGACTTCGAGCGGCTCGGAGAGCCTTTCGCTTCGTTTGGCTCTCTCTAACTACGGACAACCCGTGAGCGTGAGCGTTCCGCCAGCAAACGAAGTGACGCCCTATTCGTCCCTCAAGTCGTCATTCCTAGGGCTCTAGGTCTCGTTCTTCGGTAGCCAGTGGAAGGTGAAGCGGCAGAGGAGGGCCGCGGCCAGCGTCCACGCGCCCAGGATCACGGCGGCTTTGGGGAGTTCGAAACTGTGACCTACTTCTTGGGTGGCGAAGAGTTTGGGCAAGAAGACACCGCGCATGGCCTGGGCCATCCACTTGAGCGGGAACACCGCAGCGATGTCTTGCATCCATTTGGGAAGATTGGCGTACACGAAGAACACGCCTGAGGTGAACTGGAAGAACAGGACGACTGGTGACGCGAGCGCCGAGGCCGACTGGCCGTTCTTGGCGAAGTTCGAAAAGGCGATACCCAAGAGCGAACTCGCGGTCAACCCGAGCACGCTGATCCAGACGAAGTCCAACCACAACGACGCCGAATCGGGCAGATGGATGCCGTAACTGAAATGTCCAATGGTGAGCAGCGCAATTGCTTGAAACACGTACGTGAATGTCGAGGCGGCCAGTTTTCCGGCGAAGTAGACGCTTGGCGGCATCGGGGAGCCGACCAAACGTTTTAGGGTGCCGTTACTGCGCTCTTCGGGAATCGCGATGGCCAATTGTTGAAACGCACTGTAGAGCAAGCCCGACGCGAGGAGGCCGGCCACGAAGTACTGGGCGAAGCTGACGCCCGTGTTGCCCAGATTTGTCTTGTTGAACACCGAGCCGAAGATGACGAGCAAAAAGACCGGCAGTAGCATCGAAAAGACCACGGCGTTTCTGTTGCGCAAGAGCAGGCGAATCTCGAGACGCGCCCGGTAGTAGTACAGCGAGAAAAGTTTCATCGTGTTTCACTCGAATTGACGAGTTCGAGGTAGGCCTCTTCCAGGGTGGTTCGCACGACCTCGAGTCCTGGTATCTCACCCGAGAACCTGGTGGTGAGCTCACGGACGAACTTCGTGGGCTCGGCTGTTCGTTGTTCCTTCAACTCGTCGTGCTCGAGCCAACGCACGCGCACGAGATTCTCGGATCGACTGCCCAGGTCCGCCGGAGTCGTGTCGGCGACCTTTCGTCCCCGGGTGACGACCACGACGTGGTCGGCGAGAGCGTCCGCTTCTTCGAGGTAGTGCGTGGTGAGCACGATAGTCACGCCCTCACCCTTAAGACGTTCGATGAGATCCCAGAAGATGTGGCGTGCCTCGGGGTCAAAACCGGTCGTGGGCTCGTCCAAGAACAGCAGTTCGGGCTGGCCGATGACGCCGAGCGCGACGTCGAGGCGTCGGCGCTGTCCCCCCGAGAGGTTGGTCGTCCGGGTCGAAGCCTTCTCCGTGAGACCGACCAGTTCGATCGTCGCGTCGACCCCTCGCGGATTCGGGTAGTAGCGGGCGAAGTGCTCGACGGCTTCGCGCACGGTGAGCTCATTGAGGTCGCTCGCGCTCTGCAAGACGATACCCAGTTTCTGACGCCACGACCGTGTCGGGTGGGCCGGGTCCAGGCCGAGAACACTGACGTCGCCGGCGTCGCGGTGTCGATAGCTCTCAAGGATCTCGACGACGGTGGTCTTCCCTGCACCATTTGGACCCAGGATCGCGACGCACTCACCGGTGGCGACGGTCAGATCGAAGTTCGAGACCGCGACGAAGTCCCCGTAGCGTCGGGTCAGCCCTTTGACGTCAATCGCGTTCATCACCGCTACCCTAGAGAATTTCTGCGTCGCGCACAGTGAACACTGCGTGACTTGAAGTCCGCTCGTACGCGGTCCACGCGTGGATCGCCGCCGTGCGAGTGCCCGAGGTGCCAGATGGTAAGAAATGGTGATGCGTCGACTTGGCTCGGGTGAGCGATCAACTCCGCTCGACCTGGTGTTCTTGATCATCTTTGGTATTGGCTTCGGCTACGTCGAAGCCGCCGTTGTCTCGTACCTGCGCGCACTGACCAAATTCCATCAGAACTACTCGATTTCCCATTACAAGGTCCTGCTGAACCTGGGGTTCATCACCTTCGTACAGCCCGCGCACTCAATCCTGGTCAACGGGCGCATCGCCGACATTGAGGTGGGTCGCGAGGCGATGACCATCTTGATGCTCGCGTGCGTGGCCTACGTGTCCACCAGGGTGTGGTCCCAACGTTGTGGCGCCTTCCTGGTTTGCTTCGCGTGCTGGGACATTTCGTACTACGGCTGGTTGCGAGTCCTCGATGATTGGCCTCGGAGTCTCTTCACTCGCGACGTCTTCTTTCTCATCCCGGTGACCTGGATCGGACCGGTGATCACGCCTCTGATTATTTGCCTCGGCATGCTCGTGGTGGGCGTCATCTTGTTTCGAGACCAGCCGACGTGGGGACGGTCTCGGCGTTTCGCGAAGTTCTAGCCAGTGGGCGACCTGGGTCGGTCACGTCGCTGTCCCTAGTATCAGTGCATGGACCTGGAACTTCGTGACAAGGCATTCCTTATTACCGGCGGCACCGACGGCCTCGGTCTGGCCCTCGCCAAGACGCTCGTACGCGAAGGAGCACAGGTCGCGGTGTGCGGACGGGACCAGGCGCGCCTCGAGGCCGCCGCGTCGGTGTTGGGGCCCGAGGCCCTTTGCGTGCGCGCCGACGTCAGTCAAGCCGCCCAGCTCGACGCCGTCATCGATGCGGCCCTGTCCACGTTCGGTCGCCTCGACGGCGCGGTCAACAACGCGGGGCGCAGCGCGGGTACACCGATATCGAGTTCCGTCGATCAGGAGTGGCGTGACGATTACGAATTGAAGGTCATCGCCGCCATGCACCTGGCGCGTCGAGTCCTACCCGCGCTCGAGGCGTCACACGGCTCGCTCGTGAACGTGCTGGCGATAATGGCGAGGTCGCCGACGGCCAATTCCACTCCCACGACCGCGTCGCGAGCGGCCGGCCTCGCCTTCACCAAGGCCATGGCGAATGAGGTAGGTCCTCGGGGCGTTCGCGTCAACGCGATACTCATAGGCTTCATCGAGTCTGGTCAGTGGCGCCGACGTGCCGAGGCCGCGCAGTCCAGCGTGGAGGATCTGTACGCGGGCATGGCGAAGGGTTCGAACATCCCACTCGGGCGCGTGGGACGCGCTGACGAGTTTGCTGACCTGGCGGCGTTCCTGCTTTCACCTCGGGCCAGCTACATCACGGGCGTGGGCATCAGCATTGACGGCGGACTGTCCCCGGTGATCTGAAGTTAAGCAAGTTTTGGAGTTCGAAGTCGTCGTCACGCTGCACTGATTACGACGTGGCGACGATCCAGTCCTAGGCGAAAAGTGCCGTTCGTCGCCGTTTTGCGTGCACGCCTGCTGAGTAATGTACGTAACAGAACAACTTACGTGCATTGTTTGTTTAGTTTCGAAGTACTCCATCGCAGCAACTTCCGAAACGGTGGCGGGGTAGAGGAATTGACGTGAGCGAAGACGGCCAAGTTTCATCGACCCGAGGGTCACCAGCGGCCGGACTCTTCGAAGTTGGAGTGGGTTTTTACGCCATCATCTTCACCGACATCGTTCTGTCAACTGGACATCGGGCGCAGTTCGGCGACGCGGTCGCCGACGGGTACCACGCAGAAGTAGACGCGATGACGCGCGAAATAATCACTACGCATCGCGGTCGCGTGGTCAAGGGATTGGGCGACGGACTCATGGCAATTTTTCGCGGTCCGACCGAGGCGGTGCTCGCGAGTGTCGAGTTGCAGCACCGGTTGAATCGACGAAATCTTCACGCCGAGGTCTCTCTTCACGTACGCGTGGGCGTGACCGTGGGTGAGATTGAAGTCACCGACGACGACGTCTTTGGCTACGCGGTCAACGAGGCGGCTCGCCTGTGCAGTGCGGCCGAGGTCGACGGGGTGCTGGTGGGCGACGTCGCGGCGAACTTGGCTCGCCGCGCCGAGGTCGAGTTCGGACCGACCCAGGAGGTCAAAGTGACGGCGTCGGCGGCGCCGACCTCCGCGCGCCCGGTGCTCATAAGTTCAGCGGTCGAACCAATGGTGCCCCTGGCGAGCCCCCTTGAATTCCATCAACACGGCGGTCGCTTCGTCGGTCGTTCGCGAGAGCTCCAAACCCTGTTGGGACAGTGGCAGCGCGCGAACCAAGGGTCCGTCGAGGTGACGGTGCTCACGGGCGAGCCGGGGCTGGGAAAGACCACGCTGATGGGCGAGTTCGCCCGTCACGTCGAAACCACGGGCGCCATCGTTCTCTACGGTCAGTGCGAGGAACGCACCCCCGCGCCGTATCAACCGTTCGTGCAGGCATTCAACCATTTCGCCGAACACTGTCCCGCGCGCGAACTGGAACGGCTGGTGGGACCGTACGCGTCGGACTTGGGCCAATTGGTGCCGGCCCTCGAGGAGCGACTCGCCCCCGATCCGGCGCCACGCCTCTCCAACCCCGACTACGAACGTCTTCGGACCTACGACGCCTTCGCCCTCACCTTGCGCTCGTTGGCGGATTTCGCACCAGTTCTACTCATCATTGACGACCTGCACTGGGCGGGTACCACCACGATTGACTTACTCGACCGACTCTTGCGTGACGACCATCAACGTCAAATCATGGTGTTGTTGGCGCTGCGGGCTTGGGATCCGATGACCGATCCCAACGTTGATCACTTTCTTGCCGATCGGCACCGCTTGGCGCACTCGGTCCAGGACATCGCACTTCAAGGACTGGGGCCCGAAGAGGTCAACGAACTCGCTTCGCAGTGGAAGCACCGCACCGACCTGGCCGCGAGTGACACCGAGGAACTCTGGCAGATCACCGCCGGGAATCCGTTGTTCGTGTCCCAAGTGCTGCGCTCGACCGGCGCCGATGAGGTAGTGCCCGAGCAGATTCCCCAAGGCGTGGCTGACGTCATCAGGCGTCAGCTGGAACGGCTGAACGCCGAGACCAGGGAAATACTGACCTTCGGAGCTCTGGTCGGACCTCGATTCGAACTGAGCGTGGTGCTGGGCGCGGCAAATGTTACTCGCGAGCGCGCCCTCGCCTGTCTTGACGAGGCGGTTCACGCTGGCGTCGTTCGCTCGCTGGAGGGTTCGCCACTTCGTTACGAGTTCACCCACGCGCTGGTGCAACGCACGATTGAGAATCAGTTCAACGCCGCGCGACGGAGCGAGATCCACGCGAGGATCGCCGAAACCCTCGAAGTGACGCTCTCGGTTTCGGCTGACGATCGACTTCGGCGCCTGGCGATGCACTTGTACGAAGCCGGCGAGCTCGGCGATCCCGCGAAGGGTGTCATGCTCGGGTGTGAAGCGGCGGCACTCTCCATTCGACAACTCGCTCTCGCCGACGCGTTCGAGCAACTTCGTCGCGTCGAGGTGTTGCGCGTCTTCGTGCCTGACCAGAGGCGCGACACCGAATTGGCGGTGTTGTGGGCTGAGGCGAAATGTCTAGGCGCAGAACCCGACGCGCGCGACGCACAAATGATGGCAGTGGCGATGGCCGAAAAGCTCGGTGATCCTGCGCTGCTCGCGCGAGCGGCGCTGGCGAACTCGCGGGGCTACTTTAGCGTCTTCGGGAGTACGGACGAGGACCGAATCCACGCGCTGGAGTCGGCCCTGGCGCTGTGCGAACCCGACGACCAAGCCACGAGGGCGCGACTGCTCTCGCAGCTTCAGATTGAGCTCACCTTTGACGCGACGGGACGTCGCGACATTGGCATGGTGGACGAGGCGTTAGGGATCGCGCGTGCTCTCGACGACCCGCCGATTCTCGCCAGCGTGCTGCGACATCGACAGTACGTCCTGGGCGCTCCGCAGTACTGTGATGTTCGAGTCACCGAAGTCCAAGAGATGATCGAGATCGCACGGTCCATCGGTGACCGCGAACTCGAGATCCACAGTTGTCGGCTCATGTGTGCCGCGGCCACCGAGATCGCGGACGTCGAGCAGGTCGACCGTTCACTCCTTCGACTCAGTGAATTGAACGAAGAAGTCGATCTGGTCGTGACGCGCTGGGAACTCGCTTCGGTGCGCGCGAGCCGGGCACTCCTCGGTGGGGAGTTGAAGGAGGCGGCAACACTGGTCAAGGAGGCGTTCACCCTGGGTGGCGAAGCGGGACAAGCCGACGCGTACGTCTTCACCGGTGCGCAACTGATGCAACTCAACTACCTTCGCGGGCGCCTCCCACAAGTGATGGACACCTTCCTCGCACTGACGCCCGCAGAGATCACCGGACCATTAAGTGCGTGGGTCGCCAGAATGCTGTATGAGGCGCAGCGACACGACGAGGCTGCGCAGTGGTGGGAGCGGTCACTCGCGATGGGACTCAACACCCAGTTCGAAATTGGCGTCCAGGCGGGTCTCCTGCTCAATTCGTGGGCGTTCATGGCGTCGGTGATTGACCCGGGAGTCGCCGTCCGCGATGAAATTCGTGGTCGTCTCTTGCCTTTCGCGGACCGACTCTTCAATCAGTTGGCGCCCGACCAGCCGGGTCACCACTTCCTCGCCTTGATGGCCGACGCCACCGGCGACGTTGATCAAGCCGACGAGCACTTCCATTCTTCGATCTCGTTGCTCGAGCGAATCGGGGCTCGGCTCATGACCGCCATCTCGCAAGTCGCGTGGGCCCGTTCACTCGCCCGCCGCTACGAAGAGGATCGGGCGAAGGAATTGGCCCGCCATGCCTTGGACGTCGCGCGTGAGACGGGCGCGACGCAGATTCAAAGAGAGGCTGAAGAATTGGTCGGGGCGATGTCATGAACCGGGGGGTGACCAAAGAACACATCGACGAAGTGTTGGCCATCGACGATCGAGTCTTACGCAACTACTGGGTCACACTTTCCTACGCCGACTTTGCCTCCGCCATGACGTCACTGCTGGCACCCGACACCGCGAATTGGTGCACGTTCGGCACGTGGGCGTCGCGCACGGTGGGGGCCAACATGCGCGGCGAAGCACTTCCGCGCTGGCTTCATGATCGGGTCCTGATGCCCGACGGGCTCATGGGACTCACCAGTTCGGTGCGGGAATCACCTGGGTGGCACCACCTGCGCCACGTGTTGAACGACGTGACCCCCGAGCACGTGATGGACGTGACGCGAAGCCTGCTCGGCGAGATGGCCATCAACCTCTCGGACGGCAACACCGAAGTCTTCGCCGAGATCACGCCACCCGCGGCCGTGTTCATCGAGGTCTTCGCGGGCGGTTCGAGGGCTCCTGGCTCGCGAGATCGGGTGCTCGTTTCGTGCGAGGGGGCACCAGAATTCGACGGCGTCAATCGACTGCACGCCGGTTATTCCCTCTACTGTGACGCCCTGGAGGAGAGGGACCCGGTCTTAAGGAGCCAGAAGATTCTGGCGGGTTCGTTGCAACTGGCCATCCACGAACAGAACCATCTACAGCCGGTCATCGTCTCAAGCATGGACATGGGGGTCAATCAAGCCGCGCACCGGTTGAAGCAGAAGGTGATAAAGAGCGAAGCGGAACTCGAGAAGGTTGAAGAGGACCTGGATCGAGCGCTTCGTCCCGCCGCTCGTTGGATTGGCGACGCGTGGGACGACATCATGACCATGACGCTGGGCACCCTGCAAAGTCCCGAAGGTACGATGCGTCTCGATCACGACGTTCCCCTTCCGTCCAGTCAGAAGTTCGTGCCCCAAGATTTGGCGCAAGTAACGGTGAGTGAACTTCAGACGCTACTGGCGCGGTTCAATCGAGCCAAGGAGAACGGAAAGGAGAGTTTCGCGCGAAATTGGGCCAACTTCGACGACCGAATGAATTTCATCACCAACCTGTTCGTCTCGCGCCACCACGTACCCGACATGTTTGCGCAACCCTTTGATCAGGCCATCATCGACTCGCTGGCGGCGGGTCGGACCCCGCCTCCGCCTTTTCAAGGTTCGGGGCCGTGAAACCCTCATCGTTTCACGCGCCGAGCATTGGGGCCGAGCGCTTCACCGACGAATTCCTCGAGAATCTGCGCGGCGTGGGCGATGATCCTGCTGACGCTGCGGTCAAGTCGTTCTTCGATCAAGTCGACCCGAACGACGCACCGCTATTCCCGCTGCTCGTGCGAACGACGCACGCGAACGTGAGCGACGAAGAAGCACCGGGCGTCGGACCCTACGCTCGTCAGGTCGAGCCGTGGCCCTCGTGGGTCGATGAGTCATTGGTGAGGCGCGGACAGGCGGTCTTTGGGCAGTGGGGACTCCAGCTGTCCTCGGGGCTCTTCATGGCGTCTCTGCCCATGAGTTACGCCTGCGCGAAAGGAGCTGAACCTCTGGTACGCACGGCGCGTCTCACTTCCAATCCCAAGCGGCGCTATTTGGAAACCGGTCAGATGATCATCGACGCCATGACGCCCAGAGCCCTCGAACCGGGCGCTCGTGGCTACCTCGCGGTCCGACACGTTCGGCTGATCCACGCCGCCGTTCGCTACACGTTGCTGCACCCCGAGATCGTTCCTCCGAACGTGGGCGTGGCACCCGGTCCCTGGGACACGTCGTTGGGAGTGCCACTCAATCAAGAGGACTTGCTCGGATGTCTCTTCGCCTTTAACGTAATTGGGCTGCGGTCGTTAAAGCGTGCGGGCGTGACCTTGTCCAGTCATGAGACGGAATCGTACGTGCACGTTTGGAACGTGGTCGGACACCAGCTCGGCGTACGCGACGATCTACTTCCACTCGACTTTCATGACGCGTCCATCGTCGCTGAGCGGATTCTGGCTCGACAGTCAGCCCCGAGCGAGGCGGGCAGCGAACTCACCGCGACCGCTGTCGAAGCAATGCAAGACCTTCTGAAGCTCAAATTCTTGAAGGGGCTACCCGCGTCAGGTATCCGCTATTACATTGGTGATCACGTGGCCGACATGTTGCAGGTGCGTGACGCCGACTGGACGCGCCGGCTTTTTCCGGTGATGCGACGCTTCGACGTGGTCACCGATCGACTGTTCTCGTGGCTACCGGGCAACCATTCAATCTCGGCCGCCATGGGACGGCGAATTGTGTCAGGATTTGAAGACGCGGAACGTGGCGGGGGGCGACCGAGTTTTCAGATCACCGACGAACTCCGTGACGCGTGGGGTATGGGTGTTCGAATTTCGTGACATCACGCGTCGAGGTGGACCGCGGCCCGCGGAAGGCCGAATCTTCGGCTTAATTAAGTAAAGATTGAATTTATTTTCGTTTATTCTCTACTAAAACTATGGTTCACGTCGCTGTGGCCGTTTAATACGTTGGGAGACGTGTGACAGGGAGGATCCGCACGATGGAGTCCAGTGCAGTGACTCGTGCGCAATTACGGCGCGGTCCTCGGCGTTCGGCCCTCCTCTCTGATGTCGCGACCTTCTGGCTTGAGTTTGGGAACGGCGTACGCGTACCTCGGCCACAGAAAATTGTGAGGTGAGGTGATATGAGGTTCGGCGATATACACCGAGCTACCAAACTTCTCCTTGGGGTGATGCTCTGCGGAGCGGTTCTCTCAATTGGGGCCGCGACGTCGTCATCTTCTCAAGGCTCGCGAGGTGTAATTTCCAGCCATCTTTCAACGGACGTTGAAGCCTGTCAGTTCGCCACCAACGAAGTTTTCGACACGAATTGGAATCAGAGTACTGTATCGACATCAACTCCGCTGTCCATAACGGCGATTTTAGGCGATCCTATGAGCGACAATGGTGGGGATCACCGCCTCGGTCCTTCAGACTACACCTCGGGAGATGGCGATTATTTCGGTCTCTTCAACACCAGCGGTACCAACTACGAATTGAATCTCTACAACCCCAACGGAACCTTGAAGGAGGAGGTCGACGCGCAGGGCACTGTTTTCCTTCTTGGCACCAACTATCTCTTCTATGTTGGGGACGCCTGGCCCGGCGGCAATGGAACGATTATCGCGACGTCACCTTCGCTTGACCTTTCAGGCAACATCCCGTCCTTGACGGTAACCGAAGAGAACCCTCCTACCGCCGACGTGAACGCAGCGGTCTCCTGCGACGCCCCGGGTATTCCAACTGTTTCCACAGCCGTCGCCGGTGACCAGGAAGCCACTATCACGTGGAGCCCGCCAATAGATTCAGGCTCGAGTGCGATCTCTTCGTACTCGGTCTACGTTAACGACACGACTTCCTCGCAAAGTTCCGTACAGACATTCTCCAGTTGGGCGAACGACGAGTCCAACGACTCCGTAACCGTCACCGGACTCACTGACGGCGACACATATGACTTTGCGGTTGCTGCGACGAACAGCAACGGGACCGGAACGTATTCGATTCCTTCATCGACAGTAATTCCTATCGCGCCCCCGACTACCACCCCGACTACCACCCCGACTACGACTCCGACTACCACCCCGACTACAACCCCGACTACCACCCCGACTACCACCCCGACTGCAACAACGTTGCCTCCGCAGCCGGTGATTACCCCGACCACAACTACAACGTCACCACCACCGACCACGACCACGACGTCGCCACCACCGACCACGACCACGACGTCGCCACCACCGACCACGACCACGACGTCGTCACCCCCGACCACGACCACGACGTCAGCGAGTCCTTCTGGACCAGCGGTTGTCACTACCACGTCGACAATGCCGACTACGGGTGACTCAATAGTCACTTCGCCACCTACTGTTCCCACTTCGACATCAACGACCACCACGACACTGCCGTCAACCACAAATGCCAACATCGCGTTTTGTGGGTCGCCGGGCGTGCCAATCGCGAACTGTCAGCTCACGATCCAGGGCAACGGTCTCGAACCCAACACTGACGTCATCGTCGATGTCCACTCGACGCCTACGCAGGTCGGCTCGACCACTGTGCAGCCCAATGGTAGTTTTGACGTCTCGGCTGTGCTCCCGCGCAATTTGCCAGTCGGCGTTCATCACGTGATCGTGAGTGGTACAAACGCCAATGGCAGTCCCTACAGCGAAGCGGAGGTGTTTACCGTCGTTAAGGGTGGTCGACTCGGTTCGATTGGTTGGGTGCCGCCGGCGCCGCTCGCGGGCGATATCCAATTCGTTCCCACGTCGCACCGTACGATCGTCCTTGCCGCGACCGCCGGTGTCACGGCCGCCGCCGCCGCGGTGGCGTCGGGACTCGGTGGCGGTCTCGCTCTGGGGGGTGGCGGTTCGGTGCCGGTGGGCGGCGGTTCGTCGGGCGGCGGACCGTTGGGAGGATCGCGAGGTCCCGGTGCTGCCACGCTCGAGGACGTTGAATTGGAGCGACTCGAGGGCGAGACTCGAGAGAGCGGATTCGGGGACCGTTCCGGGTTCTGGCGCTGGCCCGGCACGAGGTTCCTCGATCGATGGTCCAAGAACTTCCCTCACAAGGTCGCGGCGGTTTCTCCGGTGGCGGGAAGGGTCATTGTTGACGGCGACTATCTGCGCGCGATGTTGGGTAGCTTCTGGATTGGACTCTGTCTCGCCAGCATCGGCTTAGGGGCGTACGCGTCGGCGAGCTCTGGCTGGTACGCGGTGCCACCGAGCCTGGGGATCTTCTTGGTCATACTCGCCCTGGGCATCTTCGATTCAATGCTCGGATTCCTCGCGGGCGCATCATTCATCGTGTGTTCGTTGTTCGCGGGACATCTAAACTCGGCACCCGAACTTCGTCTCAGCATGGGTCTGATTCTCATCTGGTTCGCCGTTCCGCTTGCGGCGGCGGCACTACGACCGTTGCGACGAACGGTTTCGCTCAGGATTGACGCCCTTTGGGAACGAACGTCCGACCTGGTGATCTGCGGACTCTTCGCGGCGTGGGTGGCCTTTAAGATGACCAGCGCCCTGTCGGGGTTGTCCGGTGTCGAATTACCGATAAACCATGACGTGGGTCGCATCGTCACCGCGGTCCTCGTGCTCATGGGAATTCGTATCATCATCGAAACAATCGTCGCGCACCATTTTCCCGGACGTCTCGCTTCGGTTCGCCACGAAGGAAAACTGGAATCGGGCAGGCTGCAGAAGGTTCTCTCGCTCGTGGCGAAAATTATCGTGTTCGTCTTCATCGCGGTCGCGATCCTTGGAGCGAGTTGGGCTCTTTTTGTCGGGACGGCGATCTTCTTCGCGCCACAGGTCCTGGCACTCTTCAGCGACCGGATTCCCAAGAGCCGCGCCGTGGCTAAGTGGAAGCCGAACGGCGTCGTCACCTGGACCCTGATCATTGCCGCCGGCGTACTCCTGGGTGAGCTCCTCAAGCACACGCTGCATAGTGGGCAACTGGTCGAGGAAGTTGGCTTCATCATTTTGCCGCTCCCCGTGGTCGTGTTCTGGACCATCGAGCTCTTCGAGGGAGAAGAGGAAGTCGAAGAGGGAGCGGACAAGGTTGAACCTGAGAAGCTAAATGAACCCATCGATCAACCAGGAGGCGACACGCGACGCAAGAAGAGAGTCGCCAAGCTCGCCGTGGTCGGTCCTTCGGGCGGCGTCGGCGCGGGTCAGTCGAGTGAGTCACTCCACGGAGGGTCGTCGGTGGCGCTACTCGAAGTGCCACTGGCCACCAAGAAGGCTGGGGCCAGGAAGAGCCGGGGCGGTGAGGATCCTGCTCTCATCGCGCACTCGTCAACCGTCGTTCGAAAGCGTGGCGCTACGACGCAGGTGGTCATGAACGCTCCGAACACAGAAGATTACGGTGCGGCTTCCAATGGCCACGGCCAACCTGAGGACGGCGGGCTGACCGCTCCATGGTTCTTCTCGCCGCGTTCGGCGGTGGCGCGCAAGTGGATGATGCGTTGCGCGGGCGTCGTACTGGTGATTATCTCGGTTCTGCTCGTTCACGTCCAAGGCGGTGGCTGAGCCCTCGTCCGTGGGACGTGCACGCCTCACGGCGTATTCTCGATCGCCCTCAAGACTCACGGTCCCTTTGTCAGCCTCTCGTTTTCGAGGCCAAGTCCGTCCCGGCTATCGGAAGGTGAGTGGAAAGCGCAATGACGGGACGAAGCTAAGGCCCGGCTGGCGATCGCGCCCACCCGAAATTCTGCTCCTCCGCCGTTGGCATAGGAAGGCGGGCTGTCCTTCACTTCCCGGCGTTTCAGTCCTGGCCGAGGTTTCAGTGGAGGGAGGGCCTGATGTCAGCAAATTGTCCTCGTCCGGGACAAGGGTGACCCGCGGTCATGGTTCTTGGACTCCCCATCACATGAGACGGCGCAAGATTACTGATACTTCGGACTTGGACCAGCGGGCAATCCGGGAATCACGCGTTCAAGTCTGATTAAATTGTCCCAGTGTTTTGATTTCGAAGTCAGAGAGGACTGAAGATGGCACCAGCAAAGAAGGCCGCCAAGAAGAAGGCACCTGCAAAGAAGGCCGCGACAAAGAAGGTCGCGAAGAAGGCGCCCGCCAAGAAGGCAGCCAAAAAGAAGGCGCCAGCGAAGAAGAAAGCACCCGCGAAAAAGGCCGCGACAAAGAAGGCCGTGAAGAAGGCGCCCGCCAGGAAGGCCGCGAAGAAGAAGGCACCTGCAAAGAAGGCACCTGGAAAGAAGGCAGCCAAGAAGAAGGCACCCGCCAAGAAGAAGGCACCCGCCAAGAAGGCCGTGACAAAGAAGGCCGTGAAGAAGGCACCCGCCAAGAAGGCCGCGAAGAAGAAGGCGCCCGCGAAGAAGGGCACTTCGACGTCGCACGCGGCACCCGCCAAAATGGCAAAGAACGACGCGGAGAAGTTCGATCTTTTTTCGATCTTCCGAAATAGGGCAGCGGAAGAGAACGCCCACGGCGGACCGAGTGGCGCCATTTAGTCCCTAGAAGGGATCTTCGGGCACTACGCTCGAAGGCATTCAAAGATTCCACTATGAGAGCTTCGCGTTTGAAGCGAAGCGGCGGGTTTCGCCGATTCTCCTAGGTCTCTTGATTACACGAAGGACAGATTTCGGCACCTTCGGGTATTGATTTTCCGCAAAAGCGACAGAATTTTACTGACTGACCCAAGTTGGGACAACTGTGCGCGAGCGCGCGGTTGCCAGGTATCGACTCGCCGCAACGAGCGCAAAACGTTGCCAACTGGTTGCCCCGCGGCTTGGTGGCGACAGACGTCTCTGAATCGTGCGCTAGAGCGCCGGGTCCCGCAACAAAGCCCAACGTGCCGAATCCTGGACCTTTGGGCAGTGGGTAACGCGACGTGGGGCGAGCCGCACCACCGGCGGAGCCGGTGGCTCCACCTCGCACTGGTTCGCGCGCACGTGCCTTCGTCGCTGACGTCTCCTCTGGCGCCGAAGCGCCTTTGGCGGGCCAACTTGAGAACGCGAAGAGAAGAAGGAAGAGCCATGACACGAAGATCGCGATCTTGTCGATATCGAGCAAGATGCTGATGGTGTGGGGGTAGAAGGGGGCGAGCTCCCAAATGATCACGAAGGTGTGCAATTGTATCTTCGCCACGACCAGAGTGATGATCCAAGTGACCAAGGGCATCAAGGGAACGAGTGCCCAACCGCGCGAGTAGCCAGCTTTTGAAATGATGACTGACACTGCGACGAAGGTAATGATCACTAAGCAGAGAGTTATGATCGATGTCACGTTCCCTCCGCTTCCCTTCGACGTCGCTGGATTAGACGTCGGGACTTGGCATAAATCGTACTAGTGAAGCCTGCGAAGATTCGAGCTTTCCGCTAAAACGGACAAGGCCTTTATTTCCAGACGTGGGTGGAGGTGGGTATGTACTTCGTCACGGCCCAAAACTGCAAGGAAACCGCCCACTGTGTTGTGGTACTCGCGCGGCGATCAAGAAGCGGCTCGGTCCTCGCGGGATTAAAGGAGAGAGGAGACTGCGCTCCGAGGTAACCATTCGCCTGTCGAGCACCCAACCTGGATGCTCGGAGTCGCTCTCGATGCCGACGACCGTTGCCATGATTCATTGGGAATGATTGGGGCGAAGCCAAGTATGGTGCATCAGACGAGATTGACACGATAACGCGCTTCTGATAATCTACAACCATATGGTTGTAGATTATCAGAAGCGCAGTCGACTCGACGAGGTGTTCTATGCCCTCGCTGACCCGACTCGACGAAGCATCGTGGAGAAGACTTTTCAACGCGATTACTCAATCTCTGAACTGGCTCGGCAGTTTCCGATGAGTTTCGCCGCCGTCCAGAAGCACGTCGCCGTTCTTGAGCGCGCCGAACTGGTGTCCAAGCGCCGTCATGGTCGAGAGCAGATCGTGCGCAGCAACGTCGCAGCGATTCGCCGCGCGGAAAAGTTTCTGGGTCGCTACGAGGAGTTGTGGCGACATCGAATCGATCAGATGAGTGGGATCCTCGACGAGGACACAAAGTAAGGAGACTGAGATGGCCGTGTCGCACGTGAGCAAGGACCCGGAGACGCTGTCGATGACAATCGAGGCGCACTTCGACGCAACGCTCGAACGGGTTTGGCAGCTATGGGAAGATCCCCGCCAACTGGAACGTTGGTGGGGCCCACCGACGTACCCCGCCACCGTCACCGAGTACGGATTCGCCCCTGGCGGTGACGTGTCGTACTACATGACCGGTCCCGCCGGCGACCTTGCTCGCGGTTGGTGGCGTTTTGTGGCGATTGAACCACCGCACCGCCTTGAATTCGAGAACGGTATCGCGGACGACACGGGTGCGCCTCACCCGGACATGCCCGCGATGGTGGTGCGAGTCTCGTTACGTGAAGTGGCACCTCAGCGAGTTCTCATGTCAGTCGAATCGACGTTTCCTTCGCACGAGGCGATGGAGCGCTTCATGTCGATGGGGATGCAAGAAGGAATGTCGTTGGCCGTGGGACAGATTGACGCTCTGCTCTAGCGGCGATCGCCGCTAGTCACTGGCGTGCCCCGCGTTCTGGCTGCGACGTGGCAAGACCCAATTGGGACGAGGGAAGTGACACGTGTAGCCATTGGGATAACGCTCGAGGTAGTCCTGGTGTTCGGGTTCGGCCTCCCAGAAGTCCCCCGCGGGGCTCACCTCGGTCACCACTTTACCGGGCCAGAGACCTGACGCGTCGACGTCGGCAATGGTGTCCTCAGCGACTCGCCGCTGCTCCTGGTCAACGTAGAAGATCGCCGAGCGGTAGCTCGCGCCCCGGTCGTTGCCCTGGCGGTTCATCGTGGTGGGATCGTGGATCTGGAAGAAGAATTCCAGGATTTCGCGGTATGACGTGAGCGAAGGGTCGAAGATG
>JBEKWQ010000001.1:0-28655 GCA_049512875.1 Acidimicrobiales bacterium | reverse complement strand
CAACGGGCAGATCCTCGCCGTGTCACGTCCCACGTCACTCGTGATCGCCGACGACTTCCAGATCAAGCATCCCGTGCGCGAGGCCGAGGCGATGTCACCGCTCGTGAAGATGCCCGTCGCCAAACTCACGCCGTTGTTGACCGAGCAGAACGGCTACGTGGTGGTGGATAATCAGTTGGACCTGAGTGACGGACGGCGCATCACGAACGACGCGTTTCCAGGTATCGTCGTCCAGTCGTCGTCGATTCGCAGCTATCCCAACGGCACGTTGGCCGAGTCCTTGCTCGGTGGCGTCAACACGAAGGGCAGCGGTACGTCGGGCCTCGAATACGAATATCAGAAGCAGTTGGCGGGTCAGGCGGGCGAGACGCGCGAGTTCGTGTCGGCATCGGGAGTGAACCTGCCCGGTTCGCACAGTACCGTGATCAAGAAGGCCACGCCGGGCGTCGGACTCGAGTTGACGCTCGACTCCTCGCTGCAGTTCGTCACCGAACGGGCGCTCGCCAAGCAGTTGAAGGCGACCAACGGTGTTACCGGGGTCGCCGTCGTGATGGACGTGAAGACTGGTCAGATCCTTGCTGACGCTTCCTTGGTGAACACGAAGGCAGACCCGGGAGTCCTCGGAGCGGTGCCCTCGTGGGGAAGCGCCGTCGGCGTGGCGGGCGTCGATCAGACGATAAACAATCTCGCCTTCACCCAGGCGTACGAACCAGGTTCGGTCTTCAAGGTCGTCACCTTTTCCGCCGCCCTTCAGGCGGGCCTCATGTCACCTTCGACGGTCTTTGCCGTACCCAACTCGGTGCAGGTTGGCGGACGGCACTTCCACGACGCCGAAATCCATTCGCTCGAACACTTGACGGCCACCCAGGTCTTGGCTCAGTCTTCGAATATCGGCACCTACGAGATTGGCCATATGGTTGGCGAAAACGGCATACTCGCACAGGTCGAGCGCCTGGGTTTTGGTGCGACGACGTCGGTGAACTTCCCGGGCGAGACCTCGGGGCTGCTCGTCAACGCCAGTAATTGGTACGACGCGGACCAGGTGGCGCTGCCCATCGGACAGGTCGACGCGGTGCCACCGATTCAGGTGCTTGACGCGTACAACACGATCGCAAACGGTGGTGTCTTTGTCGAACCGCAACTGGTTCGCGGCTACGTCTACGCCAATGGCACGGTGAAGGCGGCGCCTCGCAGCGCCACCCGTCAAGCGCTCACGCCCTCGGTCGCTGGGACCATGAACGCCATGCTCCAACAAGTCGTGCTCGACGGCACCGGGACCAACGCCATCATTCCGGGTTACAGCGTGGCGGGAAAGACGGGGACGGCGTCGATTCCCTATCCCGGCAGGGACGCCTTGCTCAGTGGCGCCTACAACGCGAGCTTCGTCGGCTTCGCGCCGGCCAACGCACCCGAGTTATCGATGATCGTCGTGATCGAGCGGCCGACCACCACGATATTTGGCGGCGCCGTGGCGGCGCCCGTCTTCCAGCAGGTCATGTCCTACGCGTTGCACCATTACGGGATCCCGTCCAACGGCACGGTCGTCAAGCCACTCAAGGGCGCGAACGCGAGCATCGGATCGGACGTGACCTGATGCAGCTCGGTGACGTCCTGGACGTACTCGACCTCGACGTGCGAACCGCGAGCATCGAGATCACGCGAGTGGAGATTGACTCGCGTCTGTGCGAACCGGGAACGCTGTTTTTTGCGCTGCCGGGTGAATCAGCGCACGGCGTCAATTTCTTGGACGACGCCGTGCGACGTGGCGCGGTGGCGGTCGTGGCGAGTACGAAGCCAAAGAGCGACGTGGCGCTGGTCGTAGTACCCGAGACGCAGTTGCGCGCGCTCTTGGCGCACGCGAGTGCCGCGATCGTCGGTCGGCCTGAGCAGGACGTCGAACTCGTGGGCGTGACGGGGACCAACGGCAAGACGAGTATCACTACCTTGGTCGCGTCTCTGGCGAGATCGCTCGGCTGGAACGCCGCCAATATCGGAACTCTGACCAATGAGCGTACGACCCCGGCCCCGCCAGAGCTGTTTCGCTCACTGGCCGAGCTCGTAAAGGACTTCGACGTCACTCGAGGTCGTTCAGTGGTGGCTCTGGAAGTCTCCAGTCACGCCCTCGACCAGCATCGGGTCGAGGGTCTCGCCTTCGCGGTGGTGGCCTTTACGAACCTAAGTCACGACCATTTGGATTACCACGGTTCGATGGAGAACTACTTCGCCGCGAAGGCGTCGCTGTTTAGCGCCGAACACGCGGCGCGCGCGGTTGTGTGGAGCGACGACCCCTACGGCGAACGAATCGCTGAGATGACCAAGTTGCCACTCACGCGCGTTCGCCGTAGCGACGCCAAGGACGTGGTGACGTCATTGCGGGGAACGATGTTCTTCTGGCGCAGCCATTTGGTCAACACCTCGCTCATCGGCGGTTTTAACGTGGACAACGCGCTGATGGCGATGGAGATCTTGCGAACGCTGGGAGCTGACGAAGCTGCGATTGCCTCGGCGATGGCTGGCGTGGCCTCGGTGCCTGGACGATTCGAAGTCGTCAGTGACCGTGACGTCGTGGTCATTGTCGACTACGCGCACACGCCCGAAGGTCTACGCCGTCTCCTCGAGGACGTGCGCGCGCTTAGCAACGGGGGTCGGGTCATCACCGTCTTTGGTTGCGGAGGAGATCGAGACCGAGCCAAGAGACCCGAGATGGGTGAAGTCGCCACCGCCAATTCAGAAATAACCATCGTGACCTCGGATAATCCACGCTCCGAGTCACCTGATGCCATCATTGATTCCATCATCTCGGGAACGGTGCCCGGGGCCACGGTGTTTCGCCAGAGCGATCGGCGCCTCGCCATTGCCCAGGCCCTCTCGTTGGCCGTTGCTGGCGACGCGGTCGTGATCGCGGGCAAAGGCCACGAGACCACTCAGGTCATTGGTGACCTCGTGGTGCCCTTTGATGATCGAGTCGTAGCCCGAGAGCTGCTGAAGTGAGGACGCAATGCTGAGTTTGATGGAATCGGGTGGCTGCGGGTTCCTCGTCGCACTTTTCGTGACGCCTCTGTGGATTCGATTCGTACGTGAACGGTCCCTCGGCCAACAAATTCGTGAAGACGGACCGGCGACCCATCACGCCAAGGCGGGCACGCCCACCTTGGGCGGCGTCATCATCGTCTTCGCCGCCTCGGTCGGCTACGTCATGGGTCACGTAGGTACCTCGATTAACTTCACTCGCGCGGGGGTCCTCGCGCTCGCGGTGACCGTGGCCTCGGGATTGCTCGGTTTCGTCGACGACTACCTCGGGATTCGAAACGCGCGGAACCTGGGTCTTAACAAAAGGGGCAAGTTCGTTGGCTTGCTGGCGATCGCCAGCGCGTTCGCCGCGTTGGCGATTTGGTGGGTCCACACCTCGATCGACCTCTCCTTCACGCGTTTTTCCTACCCCGGCTGGAATCTCACCGCCGGCGGATGGTTCATCCTGGCGGTCTTTGTCATCGTCGCGACCTCGAACGCGGTCAATCTCACCGATGGCCTCGACGGTCTCGCCGCGGGCTCGGGGACGTTCTGCTTCGGCGTGCTGGCGATCATTGGCTACTGGCAATTTCGCCACTACTCGATTTACCGGATCCACTCGGCGCTCGACCTCGGCCTCGTGGCGGTGGGACTGGTTGGCGCTTGCCTCGGCTTTCTCTGGTGGAACGCGGCACCCGCGAGGATCATGATGGGCGACACCGGCTCACTCGCCATTGGTACAGGCCTCGGTGCGTTGTGTCTGTTGATGAACCTCGACCTCCTACTCGTGATCATTGGCGGACTCTTCGTGGCCGAGACGGCCTCGGTGATCTTGCAGGTCTTGAGTTTTCGCCTGTTCGGTCGACGGGTGTTTCGCATGGCGCCCTTCCACCATCACTTCGAACTGCTCGGTTGGCCCGAGGTCACGGTGATCGTTCGATTCTGGATCCTCGCGGGCCTGCTCGCCATGTTGGGCCTGGGGATCTTTTACGGCGACTTCCTCAAGATCGCGAAGGTGGTCTAGGTGGCGACGCCTCACACGTCCCGGGGAGTACTCCAACCCTTGCCTCGCGGAAACTTCAACGCGCGCATGTTGCTAGTGGTGACCACGATGCTCGTGGCCTTTGGCACGATCGCCGTTGCCACGGCGAGCGAAGGCCAGGCGGTGGCGAATGGTGGCTCTTCGTTCAGCATCATCCTGCGCGACCTGGTCTACCTCGGATTCGGTTTGTTCGCGCTCTACGTGATGGCGCGACTTCGACTCAGTCGCGTCATCCGCTCGGCCCCGTTACTCATCCTCGTTGGTCTCGCCATGCTGGCGGCGGTCAAGCTCGTGGGCGTCACTTCGGATGGCGGTAAGCGCTGGCTCAACTTGCACGCGATCCTTCTGCAGCCCTCGGAGATGTTCAAGTTGTTCACCGTCCTCTTTCTCGCGTGGCTCGTCCAGAACCACCACGAGGAACTGAGCAACTGGAAGCAACTACTGGTGTGGACCTCGCCAGTGGCGATCGGCGCGGCGCTGGTGCTCGTCGAGCCCGACATTGGCACGACTTCGGTGATCGTCGCCGTCGCCTTTTCGATGCTCGCGGTAGCGGGCCTCGCAAAGAAGCGTCTCGCGCAGATTGGGATACTCGGTGTCGCGACGTTCCTGGGTTACATGAAGATGAAGCCCTACTCGGCCGCGCGTTTCTTCGCGTTCCTGCATCCGAACCGCGACTTGGCCGGCAGCGGGTATCAGTTGCTGCAGTCCAAGATCGGTTTGGGTGCGGGCGGTCTGACGGGCCTCGGTCTGGGCAACAGCCGCGAGAAGTTCGGCCTTTTGCCCAATCCCCACACCGATTTCGTCTTCACCATCATTGGTGAGGAACTGGGGTTGATCGGCAGTCTCGTGGTGATCGGGCTGTTCATCGGGTTCTTGTTGGTCGCCACGCGTATCGCCAAGCAGTGCACCAACGAGGTTTATCGCCTCCTCGTCGTGGGCGTGACGACCTGGATCGTGCTCGAGGCGATCATCAACATCGCCTCGGTCGTTGGTGGCTGGGCCGTCACGGGCATTCCATTGCCGTTCTTCTCCTACGGGGGCACGGCGCTCATCACCGAGCTCGCGGCGGTGGGACTCTTGTACAACGTCGCCCACGACACGAGCCACTCGGGAGAGGTGGAGATTCGAGAACCCCACGTGGCGTCGCTGCGCGAGGCCCACGTTGCTCGTCCCGTGCGATCACACGCGCGACGAGCTCCCTCTGGATCACGACGGGTTCGCTAATGCGCGGCTCCATCGTCATCACCGGCGGGGGCACGGGCGGCCATATCTTTCCCATGTTGGCCATCAGTGAAGCGCTCGAAACCAGTGGTGTCGCCACGGCCGACCTTCGATTCGTGGGCAGTCGTCGAGGTCAGGAGGCGACGCTGCTGGGACCGGGTTCGGTCGACCTCACGCTCCTTTCTGGACGGGGACTGCGACGCTCATTCGCTCCGAGTGCGTTGCTCGCCAACGTCGGCGCAATGATCGGACTCGTGGGTGCGATCGTGGTCGCGCTCGTGAAGGTTGGACGCTGGCGTCCGTCGGTCGTCGTGTCGGTGGGGGGCTACGCGTCGCTCGCGGTGTCGTTCGCGGCCTACGTGTGGCGCCGACCACTGGTGCTGGTCGAACTCGACGCGACTCCCGGCGCCGCTCATCGACTCTTCACGCGCTACGCCGTGCGGCGATGCACGGCTTTTGCGACCAACGCGCCGCGCACGGTCTTTACCGGAGCGCCGTTGCGCGCGTCGCTCGCGGTGCTAGAACGCTCGAGCGAATCTCGCCGCGACGCCTGCGCCGCGATGACACCACCACTTGATCCCTCGCGCGCCGTGGTGGTCGTGATGACCGGCTCGCTCGGGGCCACTCGCGTCAATCGAGCCGTCAGCGAGCTCGCCGCGAAGTGGTTCGACCGCCGCGACCGGGCCATCGTGCACGTGAGTGGACGCCGTGACTTCGAGACGGTGGCGTCGCGAGTGCCCGCACTCGAGGGTCTCGATTACCGGGTGGTCGACTTCGCCGACATGGCCCTGTTGTGGCGCCTCTGCGACGTCGCGGTCTGTCGAAGTGGCGCCACGACGGTCGCCGAACTGACCGCGCTCGGCATACCCTCGGTGCTCGTGCCGCTGCCCGGGGCGCCTGGCGATCACCAGACCAAGAACGCCAAGGCCCTGGTCGATCACGGAGCCGCGGTAATCATCGCGGACCCGAACTGCGACGCGGCGACGCTCGCGGCCGCGATCGAGGAGGTATTGGAACCGCAAACCCGACGGCGCATGGCAGAGGCGGCGAAGTCCCTTGGTCACCGTGACGCCGCGACCAGGATCGCCCAGGTGATACTCGACGTGCGAGGTAGCGCATGAGTTTCGCCGCGGGCACGCGGGTGCACGTCGTGGGTGTCGGGGGAGCGGGTATGAGTGGCGTGGCACGCATGCTCGTCGAGATGGGATGTGTCGTGAGCGGCAGCGACGCGCTTGATTCGCCGACGCTGCTCGAGCTCGAGACGGCGGGCGTACGTGTCTCTCAAGGCCACGACGAGTCCAACGTGCGTGGTGCCCAGGTCGTCCTCTGGTCACCGGCGGTCTCTCTCGAGAACGTCGAACTTGTGGCGGCGCGTCGTGGCGGTGCCCGACTGCTCTCGCGAAGTGAGCTGTTGAGCGAACTTGGCGCGACCAAGCGGGTGATCGGGCTGACCGGCACGCACGGCAAGACTACGGCGACCTCGATGATGGTCTGCGTGAGTGTCGCCGCGCACCGCGACGACGCCCGTCTGCTTGGTGCCCCAGTGCGCGACGTCGGCGCCAACGGTCACTGGGGCCGAGACGACCTGATCCTCGAAGTCGACGAGAGTTTTGGAACCTTCGCGCAGTTGTCGCCGTTCGCCTTGGGTGTACTCAACGTAGAGGCCGATCACCTCGATCACTACGGCACGCTCGATGAACTCGATCGCTCCTTCGCGGCGCTCGTTGAGCGAACCACCGGTCCGGTGGTCTTCTTTGACGAGCCGGGTTCTCGTCGGGTGGCGAGCCAGGTGCATCGTGGTTCCTCGTTCGTGGGCTACGACGACGGGCCCTGGCGAGTACGCGACATGCGACTCGAACGCCACGCCAGTTCCTTCACCCTCAGTGGCCCAGGCGAAGACTTTGAGGTCGCGCTCGCCGTCACCGGTCGTCACAACGTCGCGAACGCGGCCGTGGTCGCCGTGCTGGCGCGGTCGCTCGATATTGCTCGTCACGCCGTCGTCGAGGGCCTCGCCCGTTTCCGCGGCGCCCCGCGTCGTTTCGAGTTCCTCGGCGTGTGGCGAGGGGTCGACGTCATCGAGGACTACGCGCACTTGCCCGGTGAGGTGCAGGCGACGATCGAGGCGTGCGTCGCCTCGGGCTACGCGCGCATCGGCGTCGTCTTCCAGCCGCACCGCTACTCGCGCACCGAAAAGCTGGCGAGCGAATTTGCCAACGCGTTCAGCGGTTGTTCGCTGCTTATCGTCACCGACGTCTACGGTGCCGGTGAGGCGAATCCCTCGGGGATCACCGGTGACGTGGTCGCGACCGCGGTGTTGACGAGCTCGCCCGCGTTCGAGGTCGCGTACGCCGCTTCGTTCGCTGACGTCGTCGAGGTACTCAACGTCGCCAGTGAGCAACTCGACGTGTTGTTGCTGCTGGGTGCGGGTGACGTCGCCGAGATCGCCGCAGAACTATCCGGAGGTCTGCGCCCGTGAGCCTGCGGGAGCTGCTCGAGATCGGGGGCGCTCGGGTGCACGAGCACGCCGACGTGGGTTCTCGTACGACGTATCGCGTCGGCGGTTCGGTGCGAGCGCTCGTTACCCTTGCCACGCGCAAGGACTTCGAAGAACTCGGTCCGCTCATCTTCTCGAGCGCGCTGCCTACGGTCGTGATCGGCAACGGATCGAACCTGCTGGTCGCCGACGGTGAGCACGAGATAATCGCCGTGCAAATGAATGGGGAGTTCGCGTCCCTCGACTGGCACGACGAGCACGGCGCGGTCGTGGTCGAAGCGGGCGCGGGTCTGGACATGCCGGTCGCCGCGCGTCGTCTCGCGAGCGCGGGCGTCATCGGATTCGAGTGGGCCGTCGGCGTCCCGGGGACCTTCGGAGGGGCGGTGTCGATGAACGCGGGCGGTCACGGCTCGGACATGGCGGCGTCGGTCACGCGTGTACGCACCTACGGCCCGGGTGGTCCTCGTTCGTGGAATCGCGAAGAACTCGGTTTTGGCTACCGCACCAGCGCGCTCTCGAGATCCGAGATCGTCACTGACGTCACGCTTCGCCTCGCCCACGGTGACGCCACCAGTGCGCTGGGCACCATCAAGGAGATCGTCCACTGGCGACGTGAGAACCAGCCCGGGGGCCAGAACGGGGGCAGTGTGTTTCGCAATCCTGAGGGGGACTTCGCGGGACGACTGATCGAGGCGGCCCAGTGCAAGGGACTGCGCTACGCCAGCGCGGTGGTGAGTGAGAAGCACGCGAACTTCATCTTGGTCGACCCCGGTGGTAGCGCGAACGACGTCTACGCCCTCATGGCGACTGTGCGCGAGCGCGTGCGCGCTTCGAGCGGCGTCGATCTGGTGAGCGAACATCGATTCGTCGGCTTCGAGGACGTCGCGTGAGTCGTCGCGCCCCTCGCTCTGGTTCGCTGATGGAACGACCGACCCCGCGTCGCGAGCCGAGTCCCGCACCGCGTTCACGCGGGCGAGTAAAGCCACGTCGTTCCACCACGGTGTTGCTCAGTCTCGGACTGATCGTCACGGCGCTCGCGCTCAGCACCCAACTCGTGCTGCACTCGTCGCTGCTGCGGGTCCAGCATGTGACCCTGGTGGGCGAGGTGCACGAGAGCGCGAATCAAGTGCTTCTCGCCACGGGCCTCAGCGATCACCCGATGATGCTGAGCGTGTCGTCGCAGTCACTGACGCGCGACCTGTCGATGTTCCCCTGGGTTCGTCGCGTCGAGGTGATCAAGCACTGGCCCGACAGCCTCACGGTGCGCGTCAGCGAACTGCGACCGGTCGCGGTGGCCTACGACGCCCAGGGTCGCCTGCGTTTTGTCAGTGCCCAGGGTCGTGACCTCGGGGCAGCGCCGCTAAACGCGAACTACCCAACGCTCGTTTACCAGAATCCCCTTCGCGCGACGTGGCCCTTTCACGTCGCCGGAAGAAGTGCCGCCCAAGTCGCCGCGGCGCTCCCTCGCGCATTTTCCAACCAGGTCGACGAGATCGAAGTCGACGCGGACGGGGAGGTCACGCTCACGATGACCACGCCCGTTACTTTCGTGCTCGGCGAGGCGACTGAGTTGCAACAGAAGTTCGTCGCCATCGCCTCGGTGATTGCCCACAGCACCTTGCGCGCGGGCGACGTCATCGACGTGAGCGTGCCCGACGAGTTGGCGGTCAGTGGCCCGGCCCCTTCGTAGGAGGGGCATTTGACCAGAAAAGAAGGGCTGACTAGCCTTCGGTGACATTTGTTCGCGAAAAATGACCCTGGCAGAGGGTGCGTAGTGCAAGATCAACCCAAGGGGAGTTCATGAGTCTGAACCAGAGCAACTACCACGCTGTGATCAAGGTAATCGGCGTGGGTGGTGGCGGTGTCAACGCCGTGAACAGAATGATCGCCGAGGGGTTGCGCAACATCGAGTTCATCGCGGCCAATACCGACGCCCAGGCCCTACTGCTGAGCGAAGCCGATCTCAAACTCGATATCGGACGTCAACTCACGCGCGGTCTTGGCGCGGGTAGCGACCCCGAAATCGGTCGTCAGGCCGCCGAGGACCATCGCGCCGAGATTGAAGACGCGCTCACCGACACCGACATGGTCTTTATCACCGCGGGCGAAGGCGGAGGGACCGGCACGGGCGCGGCGCCCGTGGTCGCGGAAATTGCTCGCTCGCTCGGCGTACTCACCATCGGCGTGGTCACGCGTCCGTTCTCCTTCGAGGGAAAACGACGCGCCACCCAAGCCGATAAGGGCATCGCCCAGTTACGCGACAAGGTCGACACGCTCATCGTGATCCCCAACGACCGACTCCTCTCGGTGACCGCGGCGGACACGTCGATGCTCGACGCGTTCAAGATCGCCGACGACGTACTGCTCTCGGCCGTGCGCGGGGTGACTGACCTGATCACGGTGCCGGGACTCATCAACACCGACTTCGCCGACGTCAACACCATCCTGCGAAACGCCGGCACGGCGATCATGGGCGTGGGGACGTCCACGGGCGAGGGTCGGGCCGTCAACGCGGCGCGTGCCGCGATCACGTCGCCGTTGCTCGAGGCGTCGATTGACGGCGCGCGCGGGATCTTGATGAACATCGTGGGTGGACCGGGCGTGACGCTCAGTGAGATCACCGACGCCGCGAACATCATTCATTCGGTGGCGCACCCCGACGCGAACATCATCTTTGGCAGCGTCATCGACCAGTCGATCGGTGAGGCGGTGCGCGTCACCGTGATCGCCGCGGGTTTCGACAACACCGGGGCGCCCAGAACCGCACCGGTCACGACCAGCGAGCCGGTCTTCACCGAAGGACCGCGCAGCGACATCTTCACCAACACCACCAGCGATGACTTCTTCGACGTCGGTGGCGATGACGACCTACCCAGCTTCCTTCGCTAACGACCCGTTCGTCGCGCGCGTCGCGTCCAACCTCGCGCTCGTGCGTTCGCGCATCGCCGCGAGTGCGCCCGCACCCGATCAAGTGCGCGTCGTCGCAGTGACAAAAACCTTCGGCGTCGAGGCGGTGCTCGCCGCCGCGGCGGTCGGTCTGGGTGACGTCGGGGAGAACTACGTCGACGAACTCGAAGCCAAACGAGACCAGGCGGGTGCGACGACACTGCGCTGGCACTACCTGGGGGCGCTGCAGACCAACAAGATCGCCCGGGTCTGTAAGTCGGCTGACGTCATCGCTGGGGTCTCGCGCCCACGCGAACTCGACCGCCTCGCCGCGTGCCAGGCGCGCGCGGTTCTCTATCTTCAGGTCGACTTCACCGGCGCGCCCGCGCGAAACGGTGCACCGGCGAACGAGATCGAAGGACTCGCGCACCGGGCGCGGGCCCTGGGACTCGACCTGCGCGGTTTGATGTGCGTGGCGGCCCCGGGCGAGGCCGCGGCGCGCGCCGCGTTCTCGAGCACTGCGCGACTTGCGGACGACCTGGGGCTCGAGGAGCGTTCCATGGGCATGACCGAGGACCTCGAGATCGCTTGTGAGCTTGGCAGCACCGAAGTACGCGTCGGTCGCGCACTTTTTGGACCTCGGGTACCCCCAGGCACGCTCGCCTAACATGGTCCTGGGCGGAGTTGCCGCGAGGAGACGTAGATGAAAGACAAGATGCGCCGAGCACTGGGTTTTCTTGGGCTCATCGAGGACGAGTATGGCGAGTACACGCCAACGGGCGCCACGCGACCGTTCACCGATCAACCGGCGCTGGACGAGGACCCCGAGTGGTCTCGACCCGCGCCCTCGGGTGCGCGCACCTTTCCTACGACGAACTCGACGTCGGTCTCGCGGGTGAGTTCGAACCCGGGTGGCTCGCTCGCACGGACCACGCCGATTTCGGTCCTCGAGCCCAGTGCCCAGGCGCCGCGTCTTCGCCCCATGCCCAGCGGTGTGCGCTCGGTCAGCCCTTTCTCCCAGGACCGCGACGTGGCCATCTTCGCGCCGACGAACTACAACGAGTCGCGACGGATCACCGACCTGCTTCGTTCGAATCGCGCCGTGGTGCTGCTCGTCGGCGACGTCGACGCGGGCATCGCGCGGCGCCTCGTGGACTTCGCGTCAGGCACGGCCTACGCGCTCAACGCGAAGATGGAGATCCTCGAAAAGGGTTCGGTCTATTTGATCAGTCCCCAGGGTACCCACGTCAGTGCCGAAGCCCGCGAGCGACTGCGCGCCACGAACTATCAGTCGACGGGCTCGTAGTGGGCTATGTCAGGGAGCTGATCAGCCTCTACATCTGGGTGCTGATCATCTCGGCGCTGCTGAGTTGGTTCCCCACCACGACGCCCAACGGTGCGCTCGCGGGCGTGAAGCGGATACTCGCTCGCCTCACCGAGCCGGTCCTGCGACCGCTTCGCGCGATCATGCCGCGTTTGCACGCGGGGGGCGCCTACGTCGACTTTTCGGTGCTCGCCGCCGTGATCATTCTGCTCATCATCGAGCGGATCATCTAGCCAATGGCCCACCCGTGACCCGGGCGGTAGGGTGGCTGCATGGATAGTACGGATAATCCCTTCTCGGCCCTCGACGCCATCGACACCGTGGCCTTCAAAGTTGGTCTCAAGGGCTACAACGTCGACGAGGTCGACGAATTCCTCGAACGAGTCTCCTCCGAGGCCCGTCAACTGAAGGACCAATTGCACCAGATGCGCTTGCAGTTGCGCCAGGCGAGCGAACGGATCAGCCAGCTCCAGGGGAGCGGTTCGGTTTCGACCACGGGACCGCTGCCAGTCACCGCGCCGCCGATGAGCGCACCGGCGCCCGCACCGCGTTTCAGCACGAGCGGAGGCGCCGAACAGGTCACGTCGATGATTGCCATGGCCCAGCAGTTCATTGAGCGGGCCCAAGAAGAGGCCGAAGCAAAGGCCCGCGAGATGACGTCGGTCGCCCAAGAACGGGCTCGCGAGATCGTCGCCGAGGCACGCAGCCGGGCCGAGGACGAGGTCAATCGACTGAACGGTCTCAAGCAACGCCTCAGCGAGGACGTCGATACCCTGGCGCGCCAACTCGATTCGGAGCGCACGCGCCTGGCGGCCGTGCTCGCGGAGTTCTCGCGTTGGATCGAGAGTTCGTTGCACGTGGGCGGCACCCGCCCCTCGACGCCGTCGAGCGCCGCGTCGCCGGGCCCTCGCCCTTCGCCGGCGCCGGGCGTGAACGGTGAATCGGCTCGGCCCTCGACGCCGCCGCCCGCCCCCGCGCCCGCGTCGCACCAGCAAACCATTGGTCAAGTCCTCAACTTCGAGCAGCCGTCGCGCGAGGATCGTCTCTAAGAGTGTCGCTGGCTGGTATGGTCAGCCCGCACTGATTCAACGCACTACGAGGAGTTCACCATGCCGTCAACCGCCCCCAAAGCCCGTAAGGCCGTCTCGAAGAAGCCGACGGCCAAGAAGTCGGCGGCCCCGAAGTCCTCGACGAAGAAGGCCCCGGCAAAGAAAGTGGTCAAGAAGCCCACGACCAAGAAGCCGGCGGGCAAGCCCGTTTCGAAGAAGGCGCCGGCCAAGAAGGCGACCAAGAAGGCGGTGATCCTGACGCCCGCCCAACGCGCCGCCGCCCAGAAGAAGGCCGCCGCCGCCAAGGCCAAGGCCGTCGCCGCCGCGCGGGCCACCAAGGAGCGCGAGGCGAAGGCCAAGGCCGCCGCCAAGGCCAAGGCCGCCGCCGCCAAGGCCAAGGCCATCGCCGCCGCTCGGGCACGCAAGGAGCGCGAGGCCAAGGCCAAGGCCGCCGCCAAGGAACGTGAGATCCAGCGCAAGGCCCGCGAGAAGGCCGCCGCCGAGACCAAGAAACAGCGCGAGATCGAGGCCAAGCGAAAGGCCATCGAGGCGGAGAAGGCGCGTAAGCAGCGCGAGATCGAACGGCGCAACCTCGAGGAGCTTCGACGCCAGGAGCGCCGCGAGGCCGAGGAGCGCAAGCGTCTCGAGACTCTCGAGCGCAAGATGCACTCCAAGCCCTACGGCAACGATCCCGCCTTCCTCGAGGAGTTGCGCGGCCTGCTGCTCGAGACGCGCGAAGCCACGAACGCCCAGATTGCGGTGAGTGAGTCCGAGGCGAACGAGATGCTCGTGGACCGCGAGCGGCTCGAGTACGACGACGAGGACGGCTCGAGCGTCGCGTCAGACATCCAGCGCGACCAGTTAAAGGACTTCGCCTCGGCGCTGCGGCTCAAGATCGACGAGATCGACGTCGCGCTCGCGCGCATCGACGACGGAAGTTACGGGCGCTGCGACGAGTGCTACGAGCCGATTTCCAAGGCTCGACTGCTCGCGCAGTTGCCGGTCTTTACGTGTGTGTCGTGCCGCGCAAGCGTCTAAGGTTCGACGTCAATTTCACCGTGGCGGTGATCGCCCTCGTGGTGAGCGCACTCGACGCGCTCACCAAGGTCTGGGCTCGTCACGCACTCGCCACCCACGCCGTGCACGTCCTCGGATCGGTATGGTTTCGCCTGCAGTACAACGCGGGCATCTCGTTTTCCATCGACCACTCCGGTCCTCTGCTCACGAGTGTCGTGACCGTGATCGTGGCGGTCGTCGTGTTCGCCATTGGACTGCAGGCGGCCCCCGGTTGGTCCGCACTTGGTTTTGGACTCTTGCTCGGCGGCGGCGTGGCCAACGTCATCGACCGACTCGCGGCCCAACCCCATCAAGTCACTGATTTCGTCGCGGTGGGGTCGTTTCCCGTGTTCAATCTCGCCGACGCGGCGATCACCGTGGGCTTTCTCGTGCTGCTCGTCGCCGCACTGCGTGGCAAACGGCTGTTGAACCCGTGAGTGACGTCTTTGACGTCGATGCCTTTGACGGCGAGGTACTCGACGTGATCGTGCCGCGCACGCTCGAGGCCATACGGATCGACCGAGTGTTGTCGATGCTGACTGGTTTATCGCGCTCCGAGACGAGCGCCATGCTGTCGAGCGGCGCGGTCAGTTTGAACGACAAGGTAGTCGAGAAGGCGTCACTCAACGTCGAGGCGGGCCAGCACCTCGTCGCGATTCTGCCCGCACTCGACAGCGGCGAGGTCGAACCCGACGAGAGCGTCGAGGTCGACGTCGTGCTCGATGACGAGGACTTCTGCGTGGTGAACAAGGCACCGGGCCAGGTGGTGCACCCCGGGGCGGGCCAGCGCACCGGCACCCTGGTGGCGGGGCTTTTGGCGCGCTACCCCCAAATGCGAGACTTGGCCGCGACGGGTCTCTGTGACCCCCTGCGACCAGGGATCGTGCACCGCCTGGACAAGGGCACGTCGGGACTCCTGGTGGTCGCCAAGACCCCCGAAGGGTTCCTCAACCTGAGTGCCCAAATGGGCGAGCGACTCATGGAGCGCACGTACCTGGGCATGGTCGAGGGCCACGTGGCCGAAGAGCACGGGGTCGTGGACGCGCCCATTGGTCGCTCGACGCGCACGCCGACCATGATGGCGGTGCGTGCCGATGGCCGACCCGCACGCACGGGATACGACGTCATCGTGCGCGTCGCCAAGCCAAACGCCATGACCTTGCTCCGCCTGGGACTCGACACCGGTCGCACGCACCAGATTCGTGTGCACATGTCGACCATTGGCCACCCGGTGGTGAACGACGCTCGCTACGGCCATCGTCGCGAACGACGACTCGCCGAGGACCGTTTCTTCCTGCACTCGAGCACCCTCTCCTTCGCTCATCCGCGAAGCGACGAGCGAATCGTCGTGAAGGTCCCGCTACCCGAGGACCTGATGGCGCTCGTACCCGAAGGAACCGAGCTCTAGGCGACCGCGCGCGTGGCGAGAACGGCGCTGTCGGCGCGTAGCGCCTCGAGTGCCTCTTCTTCCGCGCGACGTACGCGTCGCACGCCGATGTCCATCTTGGTCGCGGTCGCTTGCAATGACAGCGGCGTGGCGCCGTTGAGACCAAAGCGAAGGGTCAGGACGTCACGCTGCAGGTCGGTGAGCTTGTCGAGCGCACCGTGCAATTGCTCGTCCATCATGGTCTGTTCGATGTCGCCCACCCAGTCGTGCTGACTCGGGGCGACGAGGTCGCCCAGGGTCGTGGCCGAGTCCGAGGACGCGGGCTGATCGAGACTGGCGGTGACGCCCGCGAGACCGTGCAAGTTCTGGCGCTCGGCCTTGGACATGCCCGTCGCCTCGGTGAGCTCGTCGTCGGTGGGCTTGCGCCCGAAGATCGAGGTCAACTCGGCCGTCGTGGCTTCGAGGCGCTGTAACTGTTCGCCCACTTCGAGGGGGATGCGGATGGTGCGTCCGTGCTGTTGGACCGCGCGCTGGAGCGCCTGGCGGATCCACCACGTGGCGTAGGTGGAGAACTTGAATCCGCGCTCCCAGTCGAACTTCTCGACCGCGCGGAGGAGTCCAAAGGTGCCCTCTTGGACCAGGTCGACCATCTCGACGCCGCGGTCCTGGTAGCGGCGAGCCCAGTGCAGTACGAGTCGCAGGTTGGCGGCCACCATCTGTTTCTTGGCCTCCTCGTCGCCCGCGGTGACGCGCTTGGCGAGTTCGACTTGTTCGTCGTAGTTCGGCATGGGATAGCGATCGAGGTCGCGCATCAAGAGGCCCAGCATGTCGTTGGTGTTGACAGATGAACGGCGGGGGGTGGTGTTCATACAATCTCCTTAGTGTGAAACTTGTTATTCGTTGCGGTGAGGGCCGTGTATTTCTCCTATCGACGCCTAACTAATTTACCATGAGGTAAAAGATACTTCAAGCCTTTAAAATCCACCTAAAACGGGGATAAATGTTCTAGGCGCTGTGCGTGCGCTGGACGGGTTTGCCCCCTCGCGCCTGTGTGACCATGTCGGCGAGGGTGAAACTCGCCAGGTGCTCGCGCATATGGCTGCCGACGTCGGCCCAGACCGCGAGCAGGACGCACTGTCCTTCGTGGTCACAGGCGCCGTCACGGTGGGGCTCGCCAAAGTCCCCCGCGACGATCGGGCCGTCGACGGCGGCGACGATCTCGGCCAGGGTGATCGCCTCGGCGCTTCGCGCGAGCACGTAACCCCCGCCCACGCCCCGTTTTGAGCGCACCAGGCCCACGCCCTTCAGGCTCAGGAGAATCTGTTCGAGGTAGGGCTGGGGCAGTCCGGTTCGCTCGGCGAGGTCGCGAACCGAGGTGGGCACCGAGAGGTCGTCGCGCAGCGCGAGGCTCAACAGCGCTCGACTGGCGTAGTCACCGCGCGTGGAAACCCTCATGGCCACAGTCTACCGAGGGGGTCTGGGAGGTCAATGGTCACGCCTTGCCAATTGTCTGGCACACTGCAGGGGTGGACCAAGAACCCGATGAGCACGTACCCGTTAATCCCGACGAGGTGATGGGCCCGGGCGTGCAGGCGGTCGACGCACCCAAGCAGGACGAGTCGACCGACTTCATCAGTCAGCCCGCCAAGGTGATGCGCATTGGCTCCATGGTCAAGTCCCTGCTCGACGAGGCCCGCAGTGCTCCCTTGGACGAGGCGGGCCGGGCCCGTTTGCGCGAGATTTACCAGATCTCGATCACCGAGCTCTCGGGCGCGTTGTCACCGGACCTGGGCAGTGAACTCGCGCGCATGGCCCCGCCCTTTGGCACCGACCTGCCGAGCGAGTCCGAACTGCGCATCGCCCAGGCGCAATTGGTTGGCTGGCTCGAGGGCCTCTTCCACGGAATCCAGGCCTCACTTTTCGCCCAGCAGGCCGCCGCGGCGGCGCAGCTGGAAAAGATGCGTGACCGCTCGCTGAACCCGGCCGCCAGCGAGCCGCGTGCGGGCACCTACCTCTAGACGGTCCTGGTGGGGGTGCGTCGTTTGGCGGTATCCTCCAAATGCCACCGATGTAATTCGCGGCGCCGTTGAGAGGATGAGTTCAGCTGATGGCTGAGAGCTTCGTGCACCTGCACAATCACACCGAGTACTCGATGCTCGATGGTGCCGCGCGGGTCGACGAGATGGTCCTCGCCGCCAGGGCCGACGGACAGCGAGCAATCGGCATCACCGACCACGGCAACCTTTATGGCGTCATTGACTTTTACGAGACGTGTCGAAAGTACGACGTGACGCCGGTCATTGGTCTCGAGGCGTATATGGCGGCGAACTCGCGTTTCGATCGACCGCCGCGTCGCGGCAAGATCGACGACACCGGCGGCGAGACCGAGGGCGGCCAGAAGCTCTATCACCACTTGACCCTGCTCGCGGCTTCGAACGAGGGTTACGCGAATCTTCGATCGCTCTCCTCGATGGCCTTCCTCGAGGGCTACTACTACAAGCCGCGCCTTGACTGGGAGTTGCTGGAACGGTACGCGAAAGGTCTCATCGCGACCTCGGGCTGCTTGGGCGGCGTGGTGCTGCAGGCCCTACTCCAGGACAACTACCAGAAGGCACTCGAACTCGCCGCTCGACTCCAGAGCATCTTCGGTAATGAGAACTTCTTTATCGAGATGCAAGACCACGGCATTCCCGAACAAGTGCGAACGAATCCCCAGTTGCTCCAGATCGCCAAGGACCTGGGCGCGCCGCTGCTCGCAACCAACGACCTGCACTACGTGCACCACGCCGACCACGAGATGCACGACGCGTTGTTGTGCATAGGTACCGGCTCACTCGTCGCTGACCCCAACCGGTTCCGATTCCAGAGTGACCAGCACTACTTGAAGTCGGCCGCCGAGATGCGCTACCTCTTTCGCGACATCCCCGAGGCGTGTGACAACACGTTGTTGATCGCCGAGCGGGCCGACGTGACCATCGAGTTCGACAACGACGCGCTCCCGGAATTTCCGATTCCTGACGAATTTCGAGCAGACACGCACAAAGAAGGTGCGGACCGTTTGCTGCGTGAGCTCACCTTCCGCGGCGCGCACGAACGTTACGGCGAACAACTCTCGTACGAAGTGCGCGAACGCATCGAGTACGAGTTGCGCGTTGTCGCGGACATGGGATTCTCGGACTATTTCCTGGTGGTCTGGGACCTCATACGGCATGCTCGTGATCAGGCAATACGCGTGGGACCGGGTCGCGGTTCGGCCGCTGGATGTTGCATTGCGTACTGCCTACGAATTGTCGACCTCGACCCGATTCGCTACGGCTTGATCTTCGAGCGGTTTCTCAACCCGGGGCGTAAGCAAATGCCCGACATCGACATGGACTTCGACGAACGATTTCGTGGCGACATGATCCGCTACGCCGCCGATCGATACGGACACGACCACGTGGCCCAGATCGTCACGTTCTCGACGATCAAGGCCCGCGCCGCGGTGCGCGACTCGGCGCGCGTACTGGGCTACCCGCCCCAGTTGGGTGACAAGATCGCCAAAGCCATGCCCCCTCTGGTCATGGGTCAGGACCTGCCCCTCGAAGCGTGCTTCACGCGACTGGCGGGCTACGAGGCGCGGTACGCCGAAGCGGCCGAACTACGCACGCTCTATGACACCGACGACGACGTCAAGCACGTGATTGACGTCGCCAAGGGCTTCGTCGACAAGCGTCGCCAGGACGGCATCCACGCCGCCGCGGTCGTGATCACCAAGGGTCCCGTGCTCGACTACGTGCCGGTGCAGCGAAAGAGCGGACCCAATGGTTCGACCGACGAGGCGCCGATCGTCACCCAGTACGAAGCGACCGCCATCGAGAAACTCGGTCTCTTGAAGATGGACTTTCTTGGGTTGCGCAATCTGGCGATCATCGAGCGAACCCTCGCGCACGTCAAGAGACTTCACGGCATCGACGTGGACATCGATCACGTCGCGCTCGACGACGAGAAGGTCTACGAGATGCTGCGCCGGGGAGACTCGATCGGCGTGTTCCAACTCGAGGGCGACAAGATGCGCCAACTCTTGCGTCGCCTCGCACCCACCAGTTTTGACGACATCGCCGCGGTGAACGCGCTCTACCGACCCGGTCCACTCAGTGAGAACGTGCACAACGACTACGCCGATCGGAAGAATCATCGCCAGAGCGTCAGTTACGACCACGACGACCTCGAAGAGATCCTGGGCGAGACCTACGGGCTGATGATCTACCAGGAGGACATCATGCGCGTGGCGACCAAGATCGCCGGCTTCTCGATGACCCAGGCCGATGACCTACGAAAGGCGTGTTCGAAGAAGATCCGCGAGATGATTCAGGCCCAGCGCGCCATGTTCGTCGAGGGCTCGGTGCACGAGGGCTACGGACGCGAACTCGGCGAGGTGATCTTCAACAAGATCGAACCCTTCGCGGACTACGCCTTTAACAAGAGCCACGCCTACGGCTACGCCCTGCTCGGCTACCAGGACGCGTGGTTGAAAGTGAACTACCCGGTTGAATACATGGCCGCGCTGCTCACCTCGTTTCGCGACGACAAGGACAAGGCGTCGCTCTACCTCAACGAGGCGCGCCTCATGGGCATCCAGGTCGGGGTGCCCGACGTCAACGAATCCTTCGCCGAGTACACCCCGAGCACGAGCAAGAAGGGCACGATCCTCTTCGGCATGGCGGCGGTGCGTAACGTCGGCGAGTCCCTGGTCGAGAAGATCGTGAGCGAGCGAGAGGCGAACGGCCCGTTCCTCTCGGTTTATGACTTCGTGCGTCGCGTGGACCCCGCGGTCCTCAATCGCCGGTCCATGGAATCGCTCATCAAGGCGGGCGCTTTTGACTCTCTGGGCGTGAACCGCCTGGGCTTCTTGTTGAAGGTCGACGAGATCATCGACGTGACGCTCGCTCGACGAAAGGACCTCGCCCTGGGTATCTCGACCTTGTTCGCCGCGCTCGCCAGCGAGGACGGCGACGACTGGGAGGGAACCGAGATCGAGATCTCGGACATCGAATTCGAAAAGCCCGTGAAACTCGATTTCGAGCGCGAGATGCTCGGCACCTACATCTCAGACCACCCGCTGCGTGAACTCGAGTCCGCCCTCGCCGCCAAGACCGATGGCTCGGTCCTGTCGATCCTCGAACGCGGCGAGGAACTCGCGCGCACGAGCAAGATGGTCACGGTCGGCGGGATCTTGGCCGAGGTCCAGATACGAACCACCAAGGCCGGCCAGCAGTACGCGCGCACCGTCTTAGAGGACCTGGGCGGGTCACTCGAAGTCAACTTCTCCGCGCGCAATTTCGAGCGCTGTAGCGGCTTTCTGACCAAGGACAACATCGTTCTCATGAAGATCCGGGTGGACAACCGTGACGAGGAATTGCGATTCAGCGCGTTCGAGGTCGAACTGCTGCGGGTGCCCAAGGGCGTTGACGAACTGCGTCTCACGCTTCGTCCCGAGGACCTGACGTCGTCGTCCATCGGGGTCTTGCGTGACATCCTCAGTCGTTATCCGGGCGCGTCGCCTGTGATCGTCGAAACCGGTGTCGGGGGCAAAGCCTTCAAATTGGGACCAGAGTTCAATGTAAACATCGCCCACGTCGTGGGAGATCTTCGTTCGGAATTCGGACGAAACGTCATTAAGGCCTGATCGTCTCGAGGGGGTCGCCAACTCCCGTAGAATGGCTTCCTATGGCCATGACCGTAACCACGAAAGACACCACCGCCCTGAGCGACGCCGAATTGGCCGAGATGGCCGACCTGTGCGTCGACCGCGAACCAAATTTCGACATCGGCTTTTTGTCCAAGCAGCGCGAGGACTGGGTGTTGGTCACCCAGGCGCGCGAGGGCACCAAGTTGCGCGGCTACTCCTTTAGCACCCTCGAGCGCATCGGCGGCACGCCGTCGTTGCTCGTGGGTCTGCTGCTCGTGGATCGCAACGCCAAGTCCGACCAGACCCTCAAGGCGATCCTGCACGACCAGTTTCGCCGGGCCCTGCTCGCCTTTCCCGACGAGGACGTGCTGCTCGGATCACGCCTCACCTCGCCCGACGGTTTTCGTGCCTTCGCCGGACTCGAGGACGTGGTACCGCGACTTGGCTACAGGCCCACTGGTGAGGACCGCGCGTGGGGGCGTCGACTCGCCAAGCGGTTCGGTTCCGAGAAGTCCATCGACGACCAGACGTTCATCATGACCGTGGCGCCCGGACCGGTGGGGGGCGTTGACTACTGCGCGGCCAAAGGGCCGGTGCCCGAGGGCGTCGACACGTTCTTCAAGGGGCTGAAGCCCGAGAAGGGACAGCGACTGGTGGTCTTTGGTTGGGCGATGGCCGAGTCGCTCGCGTCAAACAAGCTGCCCAAGTAGCGCCGGCGTTTCAGCCGCGCGGCAACAAGCCCGTGCAACTCTTGTAGCAATGCCCGTCAATGGGCTGCGAGAGCGTCGTGAGGACGTAGCTCGGACGAAACCCCAACGTCGCGGCGAGGTCCTTTCCCGAGAGCGAGGAGCGTCTCGTCGCCTCCATCGTGCGAATGGCGTGCGCGTCCTCGCACAGTAGCCACACGTCGTCGCCGAACCAACCAAAGCGCACCCACGTCGATCCGTCGTCGTGGCGTCGCAGTAGCTGGGGTCCCCGGTCGGCCGCGATCAACGCGACGCTCGGACGCTCCCCGCGGAACTCCCAGTACGGGGCACTTGGCCCGCGGAACCCAAAGAGGGGCCCATCGGCGGGACTCGCCAGCGTCTGGAGCCAGCGACGCACGCGCCGACCGTGATACGTGCCGAGGCGTCGTGGCAGGTCCTGGAGTGTCACCGCCTCGGGCTGGGCGAGGTCGGTGCGTTCGATGTCGTAGGCGAGGTCGCCCTCGACGACGTCAAAGGCGGCGAGGTCGGTCTCGATGTCGTCGGGCCAGGGGATACGCCAACGAACAATGGTCTGTGACGCGAGGTCCACGACGGTCGTGGTCTCATTGGTCGAGCCGAGCACGAGGCCGTAGATGGTCGAACCCTCGGTGAGGTCGACGACCGTGCGTTGGGGCATGCGGCGTACGAGCTTCTTGAGCGCCCGGGCCGAGGGGTCTCGGTTGAACAACGGCATCAGCTGCGCACGTCGGCAAGCCGCTCGTCGAGTTCGGTGACGGTGCGGGCCGGTAACGTGCAGACGCCCCGGCGACACACGTAGGCGAAGCCATCACGACGATCTTCGAACAGCGTTGAAGGGCCGTCACCGGTGACGAGCACTGCGTTGGACATAGACAACGATCGTACGTGCTCGCTGAGTTCGTTCGCGGCGCCGGGCACGACCACTTCCACACCGTTGGTGACGTAGTGCGCAGCGAGCACGAGGTCAACCACTGCAATCGGGTGCGCGAGAAGCAGGGGCGTCGCCAGCTCGACGAGTCGCTCCGCCACGAAGAGAAAGGTGTCGTCGCCGCTGCACAGGGAGAGCCGAGCCAGGGCACGCGCGCCCACGGCGTGCGACGAGGGCGTCGCGCCGTCAAAGATCTCCTTCGGTCGAACTGGCAGGTCTGCGGCGAGGTCGGATTGGGAAAAGAGACCACGACCGACGTGTGGCGCCGCGGCCGTGGGTAGCTCGCCGTCCCAGTAGTGATCGATCAGGAAGTGCCCCAAGCTGAACGCATTTTGCAGATGCGATTGTTCACCCGTTCGTTCAAAGGCGTCGACGTGTGCGTCGAGCAACCACCCCACGTCACTCGCCGTGGCGTGGGCGTTGTGGTGCTCGGTACGCCACCAGACGCCTTCTCGCCAGTGGGTGCGAGCGAGGGTCGACAACAGGTTAAGGGCGACGTGGACGAGGTCGTCTTCACCGCTGGACAACAGCGCCGAGGCGAACATTGCGTTCCACTCGAGGATGATCTTCTCGTCGCGCGCGGGCTGGGGGCGTCGGGCGCGAGCGCGGCGCAGCGCCTCGAGCGGCTCGCGTAACGCCGACGGTGTGGCAAATGGCTCGCCGTCCTCGAGACGAGGGATCGAACGTCCTTCGAAGAGTCCCGGCGCACTGATCCGGTACCGGCTGAGGACGTGCTCGACGTGCTCGGTGAGCCCCTCGGCCTTGAGGGCCGACTCAACCTCGTCGACGGTCCAGGTGACGTGGGAGCCTTCGACGCCGTTTGCGTCGGCGTCCAGGGACGCCGCGAAGGCCCCGCCGAGCCCAAGATCGCGCACCACGAAGCGAAGGGTGTCCAGGGCGACGTCGCGCCATTCGACACGTTCTCGATGGGCCCGATGCGCACGCAAGTACGCGCGAGCGAGCAGGGCCTGATCACTCAGCATCTTCTCGAAGTGCGGCACGTGCCACTGCGCGTCAACGCTGTAGCGTGCGAAGCCACCGCGGACGTGGTCGTAGATGCCGCCTCGCGACATCGCTTCGAGCGTGCGTTCCACGCAGTGCTGGCTCGTGGCGTCCTGCGCGTCGACCAGGGCGTCAATGAAGCTGGGCCGAGGAAATTTCGGCGCGTGGCCGAAGCCGCCGTCCTCGTCGAATTGGTGGTGAAGTTGCTCGCGCAAGCTCGAAGTGACCTTGGTCAGGTCGAGGTGTGGTTCGTCCACCTTGAGGTAGTCGATGTACGAGACGTCGCGAGCTAGCGCCCTAGCTAACTCGGTGGCCTGTTCTTCGACGACGTTGCGTTGTGTGCTCCAGGCGTCGTGCATTGCCGCGAGGAGCCGCTTAAAGCCGACCTGACCGTGGCGGTCCTCGGGCGGGTAGTACGTACCGGCCATGAATGGTCGCGCGTCGGCAGTGAGGAATACCGACATCGGCCAGCCTCCCTGTCCGGTGACGGCTTGGGTGGCCGCCATGTAGAGCGCGTCGACGTCCGGGCGCTCCTCGCGGTCCACCTTGATGGCGACGAACCACTCGTTGAGTAGACCAGCCACCTCGGGGTCTTCGAATGATTCGTGGGCCATGACGTGGCACCAGTGACACGAGGCGTAACCCACGCTCAGAAAGATTGGTCGGTCCAGTTCCGCGGCGTAAGCGAGCGCGTCGGGCCCCCACGACCACCAGTCGACGGGGTTGTCAGCGTGTTGGAGGAGATACGGAGAACCGATCTCCTCCTTGCTCTCTCGCAGTCGTGGCACTGGGCTTTTCCGATCCTCGCGACGCCGTTCGTCGGTTCGTCACCACGAAGGTACCGTGCAACGGACCAGCTCGAAACCAGGCACCTTCTGATCAGTCCTCGGGCTCGATCCGCCGCGCCAGCCACTGGTTGCGACGGATCGCGAGGACCACTTCGTCGGTCCACTCGCCCTTGACGAACTCGTTCTCGATGAAATGCGCCTCGCGCTGCAGTCCGACCTTCTCGAGCGCGCGGATCGAAGCGGAATTTCGTCCGTCGCAACGACCGTAGATGCGGTGCAGGTTGAAATCACTAAAACCGATCTCGAGCAGGACGGCGTACGTCTCGACGGCGAGACCCTGCCCTTGGAAGTCAGGGTGAAGTGAACCACCGATTTCGCCTTGTCGATGTTGGTCGGCGGTCCAACGAAGGATGAAGTCACCGATCAAGCGGTTCGTGTCGCGAAGCACGACCGCGACGGGCATCAAGTTCTTGTCAATGATCTCGATCGGGCGAGAGAGCTTCGCCTCGAGTACCGAGCGCAATTGTTCCTTGTCCTTGGGTTCGGAGTACAAGTAGCGATTGACGTCCTCGCGCGAGTAGAGCGACGTCAGTGCGTCAAGGTCAGACTCTTCGAAGGCTCGAAGGACCAGGCGGCTGGTCTGTCGAGGAACTCGGAGTTGGGCCACGCATACTTTTCTAGTCCGCCATGGGCCACTTTCCAGCACCCGTGGGTTCGCCTCAGACGCGACGTCCGGTGAAGTTGAGGAACCGGGTCTGGGCGCTGGCCTCGGGGGCCGACTCGAGTGCGGGGCCGTACCCACCGGCGCCGCGCAGCGCGTTGCTCACGGGCGTGAGTGCGTCGTGTGCGTACTGGACGGCTTGAGGATCGAGCGTCTCGTCTTGTCCCGTGGCGCGCGCGAGGTCCCAGGTGTGACACAAGGTGTCAAAGGTCAACAGTCCTTCAACCAGGGACTTGAAAGACTGGTCGCGCCCGAGACCCGAGACCGTCTTCGAGGCGAGTGCGGGGTTGTCCCTCGCTTGGCGAACGTCGCGACTCGCGACAACCCACGCGGCGACGACGTCGTCGCGGTCTTGAACCTCGCGAAACGCTGAGCCATGGAGAATCGAGAGTGCTCGACGGTGGGTCTCTATGACGTGACAGGCCAATTGACGAGCGGTCCACTGGTCGCACGGCGTCTCGAGGAGCCACTGAGCGGGCCCCACTGATCCCAGCACACGCTCGAAGTCACTTGCGACGACGTCGTAGTACCCAGCGTTCTTCGACATTGTCTGATGCTAGAACCGACCAAGATCCCAGGAAACGACGCGAGGGCCGTCGCTACGCTCGAGCGAGCGGACAAACGAAGGGAGCGGTGTGATCGAGCCACTTCGCTGGGGGATACTGAGCACCGGGGGGATTGCGCGGACATTCGCACGAGATCTCGCCTTCGTCGAGGAGAGTGTCGCGGTGGCGGTGGGATCACGCACGCTCGAGTCGGCGAAGCGGTTCGCCGATGACTTTGACATCGCGCGCCGCTACGGCTCGTACGAGGAGTTGGTGGGCGATCCCGACGTCGAGGCGGTCTACGTCGCCACTCCGCATCCGTTGCACCACGACAACGCCATCTTGGCCCTCGAACACGGAAAGCACGTCTTAGTGGAGAAGTCCTTCACTATGAACGCGCGCGAGGCCCGCGAGGTGGTGGACGTCGCGAGGCGCCAGGGTCTTTTTGCGATGGAGGCGATGTGGACACGGTTCTTGCCCAGCGTGATGGCTATCCGCGAACTCGTTACGCGAGGTGAGTTGGGCACGATCGTGAGCGTGGAGGCCGACCACGGACAGTGGTTCTCGCCTGATCCCAATTTTCGATTGTTCGCTCCCGAACTCGGTGGTGGGGCCCTGCTCGACTTGGGCATCTATCCCGTCTCGTTCGCTTCGATGATCCTGGGGACGCCGAGTCGCATCCTCTCGATGGTTGATCCCGCCTTCACGGGTGTCGACGGCCAGACCTCGATGCTCTTCGGCTACGAGAACGGGGCCCACGCGGTCCTCACTTGCACGTCACTCGCCCGAAGTCCGACGCGCGCCTCGATCACCGGCGAGAAGGCGCGAATCGAGATCGAAGGAAGTTTCTATGCCGCGACCGGTTTTGATTTGATCAACCGCAGTGGTGCGACCCAGCGGTTTGATTTTCCGCGGTTGGGTCGTGGCTTGCACTACGAAGTCCAAGAAGTGGCTCGATGTGTACGAAGCGGGCTCTTGGAAAGTCCGTTCATGCCGCTGGCCGAGACGATTTCGATCATGGAGACGATGGACACCGTGCTGGCCACGCGCTGAGCAGCGCCAAGAACGTTTCTCTCGCGGGCTCTGACGGGATTCTTTCGTTCGCGCCTTCGCTTTTTGTTTCCAAGGTTCGTGACGTCGCGCGCTAGAGAAAATATTCACAATTTCGGTCACATTTTGTAATGCAATCAAACAGTTTCACGCCGTGCGAGCGCGCAACACTTTTTTATCGCCATTAAGTGAGTAATTCAGGCCTCCTACATACTTTGTGTCAAGCGACGAATCTTGAACGCAGACTTGTCAATGTGACCTTTGTCATAGTTTGGCCATCCAGAAACGGTGCGGGAAATTTTATTCGTTCTTGGTGCTAACTTGACGAATTGGGTAGCGAAAAGTTTCGTGACCCAAAGGAAGAAAACTATCGGAGTCCGAGGATTCCTAAGAAGGGTTGGGGGATATGAGGTTAAAGACAGCAAAGGCTCTCGCCTGCGTCGCTTTGGTCGGCAGTTTTGTCGTCGCCATGTTGCCGCAGGTGAGTTCCGCAAGTCCAGTTGGCTTGTCGCCGACGTCGTTCACGTCGAACTACTCGCTGATGTTCAGCAGCGCCATTCAGAACGTCGTTCACGCAATGCCGGGCTGGACGGCGGCCGCCCCTGGAGGCACGAAGCTCGACATCGGAGTGGTGCTGCCAGACGAAGTGTCGTCGACTCGTTACGTTGAGTTCGACGCACCGGACCTTACGACCGCGTTCACGGACGCAGGTCTTGCGCCGGCTGAGTACAACATCCAGAATGCTCAAGGATCAGACGCGACAGAGATCACCGACGCCCAGGCTGACATCACCAACGGGGCCAAGGTTCTGCTGATCGACCCGCTGGACTCGACGACGGGCGCCGCCATTGAGGCCGCCGCCGCCAAAGCCGGCGTGAAGGTCATTGACTACGACCGTTTGACACTCGGTGGATCACGCCAGTATTACGTGAGCTTCAACAACGTTGCAGTCGGTACCTTGATTGGTAAGGGCTTGACCGCGTGCTTGACCGCCTGGAAGATCAAGAAGCCGACCGTCTACGTCATGTACGGCGCCACGACTGACAACAACGCAACTCTGTTCGGTGAGGGCTACAACGCCGTGCTGAAGGCTGCTGGTTTCAAGCCTGGCGAAGGTGCCGCGGACAGCGCCAACACGATCAACGAGAGCACCGGTACGTGGACTCCTTCAGTCGCACTGACTGACTTCGAGGGCGCCTACTCGGCACACCCGACGATCAACGCCGTCATTACGCCGAACGACGAGAATGCCGCGCCGATCATTTCGTACCTGCAAGGAAAGGGTCTAAAGCCGGACAAGATTCCCTTCACTGGCCAAGACGCGACGTTGACGGGTTTCGACAACATCCTTCAGGGTTACCAGTGCGGTACCGTGTACAAGCCAATCTGGCTTGAGGCGCAGGCTGCGGCCACGTTGGCGTTCTACCTCGCGGCGGGAAAGACCCCGCCGGCCAGCTTGATCAATGGCACGACCTCGGACACGGGTGCAACCCCCAAGGTTGCCGTTCCGTCGGTGCTGCTGAAGCCAAGTTGGGTGACCGCGAACTTGATCCAGTCCACGGTGATCAAGGACAACGTGATCAGCCCGGTCGCGCTCTGCACGCCACAAAAGCCGACGGTCAAGGGCTTCAAGGCTCCGACCTACGCGTCACTTTGCAAGAAGTACAAGATTAGTTAGTAGAGAAGAATGACCTCCATTCCCGAGTCGCCAGACTCCTCATCAACTGGGTCTGGCGACTCGGGAATTGGTTCATCGC